>BEIG01000001.1 GCA_002898795.1 bacterium HR30
TTGGACTACTCCCAGACGTAGAATCGGACCACTGGCCCTCGGACTTCTTGCGCGCTGAGGCCAACTCAGATGGAGCGGAGGGAACGGTACAAGAACGGGCGCTCCATATCCTGGCCCTCGAAGCCTTCCGGCGGGGAGTAGGCGGTGACACGGAAATACCCTGCACTCACGGCGGGGTGATTCGGCCTGAGTGCCGTGAGGACGGCGACGGCACCATTCTGTTGGCAGAGCTGCGGACTTGCCGGCTCGAGCTGGAGAGCGGCGAGATTCTAAACGCTACCGGGCAACTGCAGCTCGGCTTCCGCGCTGCTGGCACGTGCCCTCGACCAGTTTCCGAACCTTGTGGCCCCGTAACCATCGAACAAGCTCGCACGGTTGCCACCGTTACTGACCAACATGGGAAGGTCTTGCGTGTAATGGACCTCTCCAACTTACCAGCGCCCCGCACGATTGTCGTTCCCTGCGCAAACGGAGCCCCCGCGCAACCTCGGTCATAGCTGCCTACCTGGGAGCGCAGGTGTCCCTGGGAACGCAGGCATCCTCGCCTGCATCCCTACACCTCTCCACCCACGCCCCGATCTGCACGCGGGACCACCGCTGTGGTCCGCGCCCCTGTTTTCGCGTACGGGCCGTCCGCACGCCCAGCAACTTTCTCGCTTCCAGGCGTCCTCGCCTACGTCTCGGAGTGCAGGCGGCGCCCGAGGTCATCCAGGAGGTGTTCCACACCTAAGCGAGCGAGTTCCTCGGCGCTGAACCAACGCGGACCGCCACGCCAAAACATCCACCAGTTCAACAAGTTTGTGGCTAAGGGCTGCTGCGTCCGGTCGAATCTTCCTTGCCACAGCACCTTGCCGGATTTTACCGAAATCAAGGCTAGCCCAAACGACACACTGGCGGGTGCCTTGGCTCCGTACGGTCCACCTTGTCGTTCGACAAACCGCTCCACGGTGCCATACAAAACCGCGTCAGCCTTCACTGCCCGACCCAGGGCCATGGCACGTTGCTGCAGCTCGAGGTTGCGACCCACGTTGCGCAAGGCCTCGAGCACGGTCAGATCGGGAACGAACCGAAACCGGGGTGATTCGGCAAGTACTGCATATACCTGCGCCGTCACGGTTTCCTCGGCTCCGGGTGGCAACCGGGCGGGGTCGGCGTTGTCGGCCCGATCCAAGGGGAGTACGGCGATCAATTCCACCGGTTCCTCCAAAGGAGGCCCCGTGCGCAACCAGGCGCAGCCGGCAAACACCGCTGCCCAGAAGCACAGCGCAAGTAAGCCCCCAACAACGATCGGTTTGCGTCTGTTCATGTTTCAGGTCGCCAGTTTGATGCCGAGTTCTCGCAGTTGCTTCGCATCGACTTCGCTCGGCGCATCGGTCAAAGGGCATACCGCTTTCTGGGTTTTGGGGAAGGCGATCACATCGCGTAACGATTGTGCTCCGGTCAGCAACATCACCAGGCGGTCGAAGCCCAGCGCGATGCCCCCATGGGGCGGAGCGCCGTAGCCCAAGGCATCGAGCAAGAAACCGAACTTTTGCCGGGCTTCTTCTTCGCCAATCCCAAGAAGGCGGAAAACCTTTTCTTGGATGTCCGGCCGGTGAATTCGGATGCTGCCACCACCGAGTTCCGTGCCGTTGAGCACGATGTCATAGGCCAAAGCTTTTACCCCGGCCGGATCGGCGTCGAGTCGGTCCCAATCTTCCTCCCGCGGCGAGGTGAACGGATGGTGCACAGCCACGTAACGCTTTTCCTCGTCGTCCCACTCCACCAGTGGAAAGTCCGTTATCCAGACGAACTCCCACCGGTTCGAGGGAATCAGCTCCAGTTGGTGGGCGAGATGCAAGCGCAAGTGAGCTAACGACTCATTGACCACTTTGGGGCTATCCGCAACGAACAGCAAGAGGTCGCCAATTTGCGCACCGCAGGCTTGCTCGATGGCAGCCTTTTCTGGTGCGGACAAGAATTTCGCGATTGGGGATTGCCAGCCATCGCTTTGCACGCGAACCCAAGCCACTCCCTTGGCGCCAAACGGGGCAACCACTTCGGGCAGGGCATCCAGTTCTCGGCGTGACAGACGTTCGCCCTGCGGCAGCCGCAACACCTTGACCATCCCGCCCGCGTCGAGCGCCGCGCGAAACACTTTGAACTCCGTCGTGCGAACTGCGGCGGACACGTCGCTCAGTTCCAAACCGAAGCGCAAATCAGGCCGATCGATGCCGTACCGGGCAATCGCCTCGTCGTACGTAAGCCGCCGAACCGTTTCTGGGAACTCCACTCCAGCCAAGGAACACGCCACACGCAAAATGCCTTCGGTAACGCGCATGACGTCCTCCGGGCGCGCAAACGACATCTCCAAGTCAATTTGGGTAAACTCCGGTTGCCGGTCGGCTCGAAGGTCCTCGTCGCGAAAACAGCGGACGATCTGAAAATACCGATCGAACCCGGAAACCATGAACAGCTGTTTGAACAGTTGGGGCGACTGGGGCAGGGCGTAAAACTTTCCTGGGTTGACGCGGCTCGGCACGAGATAATCCCGTGCTCCCTCTGGCGTGCTTCGGGTCAGGAAAGGAGTTTCGAGTTCAATGAATCCTTCGCTGTCCAAGTAGTCGCGCACAGCTTTGGCCAACCGGTGGCGGAAGATGAACCGCCGCTGTACTTCGGGGCGGCGTAAATCGAGGTAGCGGTACTTTAGGCGCGTGGCTTCGGCGACCTCTTGTGCCCCATCGAGCGCGAACGGAAGGGGTCGGGAGCGATTGAGCACGCGCGCCTCTCGGGCCACGAGCTCCACTTCCCCAGTGGCAATGTTCAGGTTGACCGTATCGGGAGTCCGCTCGGTCAATACTCCACGCACCGCCACCACCGACTCGTTACGGAGCATCTCGGCAATGCGAAACGCTTGGGGGCCGCGGGCTGGGTCGAACACCACCTGCACCACACCGGTTCGATCCCGCAAGTCAACGAAGACGAGCCCCCCGTGATCGCGCCGGCCGTCCACCCAACCCATCAAGGTGAGCGTCTGGCCCGCATGTTCCCGCCGGAGCGTACCGCAGCAGTGGGAACGAACCCAATCGCCCAGTCCTTCGAGAGTCACTGATTCGGTATGGTCTTGTTCCTGCATCGAATCACCATCTTTTGCTTCACTCGTGCCGCGGGGCTTCCTCCGCAGACTCGCCAAGCGACCGTAAGTAAGCACGCACCTCCGGCACCGTCCAACGAAAACTCACAGCGCAGCGGTAGTCGCGCTTGCGCAACATATCGCGAACAGTAGCCGCCCCTGCCTCGAGTTCCGCCTCGCCAACGATGAACACAAAAGGTGCCCCGCTTTTGTCCGCTTGGCGCATTTGACTCTTCAGGCTACGGCTTGCTGAGCCCAACTCGATTTTCAAACCTTCCCGCCGCCACCGGCGGGCAACGGCCAGAGTCTGGAGCTCGGCCTCGGCATCCAGAGGGGCGACAAACGCTTCCAAAGGAGGTTCCAATTGCTCGTCGACCGCTGCGCCCAGAACCAGGAGCACCCGCTCGAGCCCCAGAGCGAACCCGATGCCCGGCACATCCGGGCCGCCCAAACTTTTCACCAAACCGTCGTAGCGCCCCCCGCCACCCACAGCGTTTTGTGCACCAAGCCCCTCTGCTTTGACCTCGAAGGCGGTGCGCACGTAGTAATCTAGACCACGCACGATGCGGGGAGCCACTTTGTAGGGTACGCTTGCGTGGTCGAGCATGTGACGTACGGCCGCAAGGTGCTCGCGACACGGTTGGCACCAAAAGCTTTCCATCGTCGGGGCAGTAGCCATTAGCGCCGTGCAGCTCGCCACCTTGCAGTCGAGCAACCGCATAGGGTTGCGTTCGAGGCGCCGTTGGCAGTTCTCGCACAGGTGCCCGCGATGCGCTTCGCCGAAGGCGCGGATGGCCTCGCGAAATGCCGGGCGACAACGTTCGTCACCCAAGGAGTTCAACTCGATGGTGAACGAGCGCAAGCCCAATTCCACGAGAAGGTCGTGCAGCAACATCAACACTTCGGCGTCGATGGCCGGGTCGTCGCGTCCTAAGACCTCGACACCAATTTGATGAAACTGACGCAGTCGGCCTTTTTGCGGGCGCTCTCGGCGGAACATGGGCCCGAAGTAAAACAGCTTCGAGACCGGCTCCTGTTGCGCCAGTGCGTGCTCCACATAAGCCCGCACCACACCAGCAGTACCCTCGGGGCGCAAAGTGAGCGACGTACCGTCGCGGTCCACGAAGGTGTACATTTCCTTTTCCACGATGTCCGTCGTGTCGCCGATAGAACGGGTAAACAACTCGGTCCGCTCTAGAATCGGAATTCGAACCTCGCGAAAGTGGTAACGAGCAAAAACCTCGCGGGCACGCTGCTCCACCCATGCCCAGCGCGCGGTCTCTCCCGGTAGGATGTCGTGAAACCCCTTAACGGAAGCGATTTTCATTTTAGGACCTTGCGCTGCAAGGTGCGGCTCGGTAACAGAGGGGTTTCTGCAAGTCAACGAACGGTCCACGCCCGTGGAGCACAAACGTCAGCTCACACGACGGTTTCGGCATCGCATCCCAATCGGTGCCGCGCTTCGTTGGCTCTGGATGCTTCTCCTGGTGGGGCAAGCTCCGATCACGTCGGCAGCGGGCGAAACCGTGTGCTGCCTTTGCATCTTCACCAACGAACAGAACGAGGTGTTTTCCTTTTGCGGTATGTCCGACCCGCAAGGGAACTGCGCGCCCGGGTGCGACCCTGTGACGAATGCCGACTGCGTCCAGGGCACGTGCGTGTTGTTCACGCCGACACCAAGTTTTACCCCGACTTTAACCCCGACACCCACCCTGACGCCCACTGCCACTCGCTCGCACACGCCCACGGATACACCTCTTCCCACGGCAACGCCCACGCCCACGCAAACCAACACCTCGACTCACACCCCTACCCGCACACCGACGCGCACGCCTACACCGACCAACACCTTGACCCCCACGCGCACTCTCACCCCGACGATTACCCAAACCCCCACCATAACTCCCACACCGACAATCACCCCAACGCCAACGGCAACCCCAGGGCAATCTGACTGCTGCCAAGCGGTGCTCGTGGGGCAGCTCGTGTGTGCTGCTCCGGCCAATCACGACTGTGGGCCGGGGGTCATTGTTTACGGTGCCACATGCCTGGAGACGGGCGCTTGCGCTACCTTCACGCCCACTTTCAGCCCGACACTAACGCCCACCGTCACGCGAACACCGACGTTCACTCCTACCCCGAGCCCTACCGCCACGTTCACGCCAACGCTGGGAGGCAACGACTGCTGCCAAATCATGTCGGGTTCGCAACTCTTTTGTGGAGTGCCTGCCGGTGCCGCCTGCCCTTCTGGGGCTACTCCGGTTTACGGTGCCCTGTGCATAGCCGGAGCTTGCATCACCATGACCCCGACCATCACACCCACACCGACGATTACGCCAACGCCCACCAATACGCCAATCGCTTTTCCGACCTCGGGCCCCAACTGCATGGCGCTGGCACCGAACGGCCCGGCTGAGGCTCCCGCAAACTTTGCTTTCAACTGCGCGCAGAATTGGCAGTGCGTCGGCGGGCACGATGGCGACGCAACTTACGTGTACTTCAACCAAGACACGGCAGCGCTCGGCCCCAGGATCGACATGTACCAGATCGAAGACGTCGTCCCACGTACGGAACGGATCATCTCGGTGGACGTTCACGTCGTGTCGCGGTCGCTCGCCGGCAGCCCGCGCAGCACTGCGGCCCCTTTGCTGCGGGGCGGAACGAGCACGATTTTCGAGGGTCCGGCGCGGCAACTGACTACGCAGTACGTGGACTACTCCCATCGTTTTTGCCAGCGCATCGCGCCTACGCCCGGACCGCCGCCTTGTTTGAACCCTGCCTTTGGTGCCGAGTGGACCTGGGCTGACATCAATCGCATGCAAGCGGGCGTATCGCACCAAGTCGGCAGCGGGGACACTGTCCGCACCACCAGCGTATGGGTGGAAGTTTGCTGGGAAGTGCCCACGCCAAGCCCCACACCAACGAATACACCCTCGGCAACGCCAACGGTCACATTCACGTTTACTCCTTTGCCGACGCCAACTCCTACGGAAACACCAACGCTGACGCCAACCCCCACCATTACGCCAACCCCCTCGCCCACACCGACATATACACCCACGCTAACTCCCAGTATCACGCCCACGTTCACGTTTACCCTGACTCCGTCGCTCTCGCCGACCCCGAGCTCCACTCCTTCGGCAAGCCCATCCAATACGCCCACTTCGTCATTCACCGCCACTTCCACGCCGTCGAGTACGCCGACGCATACCAGCACGCGATCGCCAACCCTAACCGCAACATTTTCTTCGAGCCCAACGCCAAGCTCCACGGCAACGCCAACCCCCTCGGCAACCTCGACCGCAACCCGTACACGCACCGTCGCACCCAGCCCAACACAAAGCCCCACTGCAAGCCCCACGGCCACGCAAACCCCGATACCGCCAAGCCCAACTGCAACCGCCACGAACACCGTAACCCCGAGTGCTACGGGCTCTCCCCCCACAGCCACGCCGACGCCCGCACCGAGAATTCCGTTCCTTTTTGGATTTGGATCCGGAGGGAATGAGTCCCCTTGTGCCTTCGGTCTCGCTAGCTCCTTGTTCTCCGAAGGCGCGAGCACTCAACCCTTGACGCAAATCGAAACTCAGGACCCCCTGTTCCAGCGCCAGCGCTTTCAGGTGATTTACGTGGGACCCGACCTCGGTTTGGACGATTACCTGGTGTTACAACGTTTGGCTGCACCTGGTGGAGTGATCGAACGGTTCGTGGCCGACGGAGGCGTGGCGGTGATCCATGCTGGCGGCCGCTTCAACGATCAGAACAACATTGCCCCGGGCGGGGTCGGCTTCGCTCGCGTGGGCAGCCACAATGCGGAGACGATCGAGACACCGACGCACCCGTATTTCACGGGCGAAGGATTTGGTGGCGTGCCACTGACCCAGGACGATTTTGCAAACTGGGAGAACACCGACGAAGGCATTCTGACGAATCTTCCCGCCGACGCCACCGTGCTGCTCCGGAACAGTGATGGGCCGAGCATGGCCGAATACGTTTACGGCAATGGCCGGGTGATCGTGAGTACGCTGGCCTTTTGCTGGGATGGCCGTCCGCGCTCCACCGGCGTAGCGACGACGAACCTGCTGCGTTACGCGCCTTTCTTCCTAGGCAGCGCCCTGACTCCGGCTCCCACGGTCACACCTACCGGCAGTCCGACTCCCACGTTTACCCGCCCGGCCACGCGCACCCCGACGCCAACGCGCACGCGTACACCAACCCGAACCCCGAGCCTGACGCCGACGGCTTCCTACCTTGTCGGAGATGCCGACAAGAATGGCGTCGTCGACGGGAACGACCTCCTCTCGCTTCTTGCCATGTTGTTCCAGGAAATTCCCGAGGTTCCGGAAGCTGACGTGAACCGCGACGGCCGACTTACCGCCGCCGATATTTCCGCCTTACTCGAACTTCTGGACGCAGTGGGCCGGCGTTAGGGCTGCAGGAGAGCCGGCAACCGAGCTGCCACTAGCGTGGGCGGCTGCCGCCGCCGGTGAGCGGCGCCCTCGGTTTCGGGGGCCCAGACTTTTCCACGAATTCCAGCAAGTCCCCTTCGAGCGAGCGTACTTGCTCGATGATCCTTCTCGCCAGAGGACGAAGCTCTGCTTTTTCTTCGGCCTCCGCCAGCGAGTACTGCTTGGAAGCTAATGTCCGGGTCTTCCCATCTCGTTCCTCAGCCACCTCGGTGGCTTCGAAGGTGACGACCGTGTCCCCACCAGGGCTATTCTGTACCGTGAACGTCGTAATCAGGCGCTTTTTCTGCGCCGGCGCCGGTGTGGGCGCGGGAGTAGGCTCGAAGGGGCCGAGGTCCAAAATCACGGGTGGTGGCCCGAGGCGAGGTTCCGCCACTGCAGCCACCGCCCACAGCCAAACGACAAACGAGAAGGTTTTTCCGTACATGTCCGCCTACTCCATCGCAGCGCTTGTACCAGCACGACAGCGCCGGAACAACGCACGTCCATTCGAAGCGCTCCCCGGAAGGCACAGGGTACTTACCCAACGCCCCTGGCCGCAATCTTCTTAGGCGCCCCATCATCGCGTGGATCAATCTTTGGCGCCACGCCATGATCGTCCCGCCACTTCTGGTGCCAGCGCTGGTGCGGGTGCGGCCAAGAACCTAGTGCCGCCACCACCGCCTGACTTCGCGCTCCCACAAAGCAACTTCGGGAGGCAACCAGGCCACAATCGGTTCGCGCCGGAACCACGTAAGCTGCCGCTTCGCGAAGCGGCGGGTGGCTCGCGCCATTGCAGCAATCGCTTCGTCGAGTGCTACTTCGCCCCGCACGTAAGCGCCAATTTCCCGGTATCCCAGGCTTTGCAACGCAGGAAGGTGCGCCGAGTAGCCACGATCGTAAAGGCTGCGCACTTCCTCGACGAAGCCCGCTTCGATCATCTGGTGGCAACGAAGGTCGATGCGGCGGTAAAGCTCCGCCCTCGGCAAATCGACGGCAAGCAGCACGACTTCGTAGCGCCCAGTGGCAAACCGGTGCTGAGCCTGCCACGAGCTCATGGGCTGCCCAGTCTTGTGATAAACCTCCAGGGCACGAATGAGTCGGACATAATCGTGCGGGTGCAACCGGCGCGCACTCTGCTCGTCGACCTCTGAGAGTTGTCGATGCAAAAAGCCCGGCTCCGCACGCTCCCTGGCCATCCACTGCGCCCGCAGAACCGGATCGCGCGAAGGCCCGGGGAACAAACCACCCCGGAGCACCCGCACGTAAAGGCCCGTTCCACCCACCACCAACACGCGGCGACCACGGCCACGTACCTCCGCGATGGCCTCGTCGGCCAACTGGAGAAACCGGGCGCAGTGAAATTCCTCGTCAGGGTCCACCACGTCCACGACGTGATGGCGCACCCGTTGCCGCTCAGCCTTCGTCGGCTTTGCACTCCCGATGTCTAAACCGCGATACACCTGCCGCGAGTCGGCATTGATAATCTCCGCGCCGAACCGTTCGGCGAGTTCGAGGGCAAGCCCGGTCTTGCCCGCAGCGGTCGGGCCAACGATGGCAAGAATTGGCTCGGAAGGTGGATTCATCTGCGTGTTCGGCCTGCGCTCCAAGACGGACCGTCGAGTGGTGGATCGATCCAATGAACTGCGCTCGATTTGAAAGTAACAAACACCGACTCCCCCACCGCAAGGCCCAATTCCGCAAACGCACGTGCGGTGATGCGGGCCACGAGCTCCACACCGCAGTCCACGTGGATGAAAAAGCCCGATTCGCTCCCTTCCACCCGAGTGACCACGCCGGCCAAGCTATTGCGCGCGCTCGAGTGCAGTGGCTGCCGCGACAGGAGCAAGCTTTCGGGATCGATCGCCACGGTCGCCGGTCCTTCACCCAAGGGACGGGGCGGCACCACGATGTGCAACCGCCCGGTATCAAGCACTAGATCCTCGCCGTGCTGGCGCAGGCGGCCGCGCACGACATTGACAAAGGGGAACGGCACCATGCGGCCACCGTCGAGGCTAATGATTTGATCCGCCAGCCGATACGCCTGGTCGAGAGCGTGGGTGGACAGCACGACCGTACGCCCTCGAGCCACCAACTCCCGCACCAACGACTCGAAAACGGGCACGAAATCCCGATCGAGGTTGGCCGTAGGCTCATCGAACAAAAAAATCGGCGGATCGATGGCCAGCGCTCGCGCAATGGCAACCCGTTGCGCTTCGCCCCCAGAAAGCTTCCACGCCGGCCGGTGGGCGTAATGTGCTAGACCTACTCGTTCCAAAGATTCCCACACACGTGTACGATCGTACTGCCCGCGTACGCGCAGTCCGTAGGCCGCGTTCGCGAAGACACTGCGACGAAACAAGCACGGACGCTGGGCAACGTAAGTGGCTACCCGGCACAGCCGCTGCCCGTTCGTGGCAAGGGGCGCGTACGTGGTCCCGAGGCACTCGAAGTACGAGGCCACCGCAACGCGCAATCCGGCCAACACCTCGAGGAGCGAGGTTTTGCCTGCACCGTTCGGGCCCACCACTGCCGTCACCTGCGAGGCAGGAACTTCCAGTTGGTCGATCTGCAAAAGGGTGCTGGGCCCCTCGACGACGCGCAACTCCTGCAGGAAGAATGCGAGGGGCGCTGTGGTCACGGTAGCCATCTCGGGCTCCACCACCAGGCCAACAGGTTAACAGCCAGCGCAAGCCCTAGCAGCAAAATGCCTAGAGCGAACGCTAAAGCGAAATCGCCCTTGCTCGTTTCTAAGGCAATGGCCGTGGTGAGTGTCCGCGTCGAGCCCCGAATGTTGCCGCCCAGCATCAAGGCTACACCGAGCTCGGACAGGAGTCGGCCAAACGTCGTGACGGCAATCCCGACGATTCCGTAACGAAGCTCGAACAACAGCGTGAGCAGTGCTTGCGCAGGCGACGCGCCCAAAGTTCTTGCTGTCGCCTCGATACGGGGGTCTGCCTCGGCAACGAGGGAAAGCGTGAGAGCAGCCACGAGTGGGAACACCAGTGCAGCTTCGCCCAAAATCATTGCGGTAGGGGTGTAAAGCAGACCCAAAACGCCTAGCGGCCCGCTGCGGGAAAGTAACGCGTAAAAGAGCAAGCCCACCACCACGGTGGGCATGGCGGTCAGCGTCTTCACCAGCACTTCTACCAGAGTGCGGCCGGGGAAGCGGTAGCGAGCGAGTGCGAGGCCACACGGAATGCCACCGAGGCCGGCCAAAGCGGTGGCCACGAGCGAGACGTATAACGACATCCACGCGGCTTGCACGACATCCGGCTCAGCTCGCCAAAGCAAACGGAGCGCTTCACGCCATGCCTCGCTCAACGGCGTCACAGTGCCAAAATGCAAGCACGGGATAGTGCGAATCACAATGCAGGCGAGCGAGGCCACGGGTTCGGCGGCCACCAAGAAGCTGCGCGAGGCGGCACGGTTCCTGTCTGGAGTAACCAAGTAGCACCGTGCTAAACGGGCGGGCGTATGAACACGGCGAGAACACGCAAGGCGCTCGCGTTCGCGCTCGTAATCGGCTCGGTGGTGAGTCTGGCGAGCCCCAATTTGGGCACGGCACAGGAGGGCGCGCAGACTTCCGGGATTGTCCGCTCGCGCCTCGTGCGTGTGGAAACGAGTCGCCTGGTGGCGATTTTGGGCGGCCAAGCCACAGAGCCAGAACACGTATTCGCCCTGCCAATGGAGCGCCTTCTTGCCCTCGCCAAAGATCCTGGCAGCGGTGTCAAGCTGGAAGAACACGAGCTTCGACTCAGTGGCCGCCGCATTCGAATCGACCAAATTGCCTCCAAAGAGCCGAGCTATGTGATCGTAGACGTGGCCGGGGGTACCATGCAGTGGGTCCACCCCCAAAAGCGCTCCTACGTGGAATGGCGGAAGCCTCCCGCACCCGCCAAAAACCCGACACCACTCCCGCAACTGGAACCGCTGGAACGCGAGGCCAACATCAACGGCTTTCGTACGCGAGGCTACCGGCTACGGACAGACTCGGGCACGGCTTGGTTGTGGATTGCGCAAGAACCGCAAGCGCTAGTTTCGGTGCTTCAAGCGCTGGCCGAGCTTCAAACCCTCGTGAAGCCAACGATCGAGTCCTTCGAACAGTTGGCCACCTTACGCGGCATGCAAGAGGGAGTGGTGATACGTATGCAAGCACTCACTCCAAAGGAGTACATCGTTCAGGAGTTGGTTTCCTTCACGCCGAAAAGGTGGGATACGGCAGATTTTCGCGTCCCGCCGGGGTGGAAAGGTGTGCCGGTGGAACGCGCTGGGGCGGCAACGCAAGGCGGAAGTTGTCAGAACTGTGAGTAACGAAAAGATCCATCCAGCCCTCGCGGCCTTTGCTCCCGGATTGTTTCGGGGGCAGACTGCTTTAGTCACGGGCGGCGGGCGCGGCATTGGCCGCGCGATCGCCCTGGCTTTTGCCCGGTTTGGGGCCAACGTGGTGATTGCGGCACGAACACCCCAACCGCTGGAGCAAACTTCTCATGACATAGCTGCACTAGGAGCAGAGTGCCTTGCGGTGCCAACCAACATCCGAGAAATCGAACAGGTCGAGCAGCTCGTGGCACGCTCGGTGGAGCGCTTTGGGGCCATCGACTTCCTGGTGAACAATGCGGGTGGGCAGTTTCCCGCTCGCCCGTTCGACATTAGCGATCGCGGTTGGCGCGCAGTGATCGACCTGAACCTCCATGGCACTTGGAACATGTTGAGCCGAGTGGGTCGGCACATGACCGAGCGCAAGTTCGGGGCCGTGGTCAATATCGTTCACATTTACTCCTTCGAGCGCGGTGCACCGGCCTTTGCGCATTCGGGTGCAGCGCGCGCAGGCGTGGTGAACCTCACCCGCTCGTTGGCTTACTACTGGGCACGCCACGGAGTAACCGTGAACGCCCTTGCGCCGGGCACCGTTTCGACCCGTGGCCTGCGAGAGGAGGAGTTCAGTCGCGCGGAAGTGAGCGATTACGAAGCGCTGGCCGTGCGGGATATCCCGGCCCATCGCCTTGCCGATCCGGAAGAAATCGCTGCGGCGGTGCTTTTCTTGTGCTCTCCTGCCGCGCGCTATATCAACGGTGCCGTCTTGGTCGTCGACGGTGCTCTCTCTTTGGACAACTGGACTCCCATGTGGGATCCAGAAACGAGTTGAACCGTCACCTGCTCGCGAGGTTCGAACCCATGCGAGAGGTGGCGTACACCGATGTCGTCGACGCCCAAGGGCGGATCGCCTCCCTGATTCACCGCACGCCGCTGCTTCGGTGCTCCAGCCTGGCTCAAGAACTAGATTGCCTCCTCTGGTTCAAGTGCGAACACTTTCAGCGCACTGGCTCGTTCAAATTTCGCGGCGCCTCGAACGCGGTGTTGTCCTTGCCTGCGGAAGTGGCAGAACGAGGGGTGGTCACTCACAGTTCGGGCAATCATGGGCAGGCATTGGCTCGCGCCGCAGCGATGCGCGGTGTACCAGCGTATGTGGTCATGCCCCAGGGCGCCGTACAGAGCAAAGCAGAAGCCGTAACCGCGTTTGGCGCCAAGCTCATTCGTTGCGCCGACACTCTAGCGGATCGGGAGCGAACAGCAGCAGAAGTTCAACGTGCAACTGGCGCTCATTTCGTGCATCCTTACGACGATGCGCGCGTGATTGCTGGCCAAGGCACCGTCGGCCTGGAACTGCTCCAACAGCTCCCGGAGGTCGACGTCGTGGTGGCCCCCGTGGGCGGCGGGGGACTGCTGAGCGGTGTTTGTCTTGCCATACACGAGCATCACCCGCGGGTGCGTATCTTTGCTGCCGAGCCACGCGGTGCGGACGATGCTGCCCGATCGTTGCGTAGCGGCGTCCGGCAATCGCTCGACCGAGCGTGTACGGTCGCCGACGGCCTGCGGGCGCAACTGAGCGACCGCACGTTCACGATTTTGCGGCAACATCTCGAAGACGTGGTGGTGGTGGACGACGCGGCAATTGTTCGCTCGATGCGTTTGCTCTGGCACCGAACGAAGTGGGTGGTCGAACCGAGCGCCGCCATTGCATTTGCCGCGTTGTGCGAACCTTCCCTGCTCCGGCAATGCCGTGGACGCAATGTGGTGGTCATCCTGACTGGGGGAAACGTCGATTTGGATTCCTTGCCCTGGGTCAACCCTACGAGGCAGGAACTTCAGCAAAAGCAAGAACGAGAGAAGGAGGGTCCATGAAAGCCGAAACGATTGCACCATTGTTCGCCAACAACCGTGCATGGGCGGCATCGATGACTGCGCGGGATCCCGAGTTTTTCCTGCGTCTATCCCGGCAACAAGCACCACAGTATCTGTGGATCGGCTGTGCCGACAGCCGCGTACCGGCAAACGAGATCGTCGGGCTCTTACCCGGCGAAATTTTCGTCCACCGCAACGTCGCCAACATCGTGTTCCACGCAGACCTCAACTGTCTCTCCGTGCTCCAGTATGCCGTAGAGGTTCTACGGGTGCGCCACATCATCGTGTGCGGGCACTACGGCTGCGGGGGCGTGGCTCACGCCATGGGCCACGGCGAGTTAGGGCTGATCGACAACTGGCTTCGGTGCATCAAAGACCTCTATTTGCAGCATGCCAACGAACTCGATCGGCTCGACGAGGCATCGCGTCTTCGCCGGCTCTGCGAGCTCAACGTGCGCCAACAAGTGGCCAACACCTGCCACACAACGATTGTGCAAAAAGCGTGGGCAAACGGCCAAGAGCTTACGGTTCACGGACTGATCTACGACATCCGTGACGGTTTACTGCACGATCTCGAGGTCAGTACGAACGACCCCCGACAGGTGCCGTCGATCTATCGCCTCCAACGTTAATCGCTCGTGGGCTTGCTCCAAAAACGCCCGCACATAAAATCGGCTGTGCTACTTTGCATCCAAAAGGAGGGTTCCGTTGGCCGGGATCATTCGGTACGGCAGTTACGTGCCCTATTTTCGCTTGCAGCGCCAAGCAATTGGGGCTGGGCGCGGCGAAAGGGCTGTGGCCAGCTACGATGAAGACGCTGCGTCGCTGGCGGTGGAAGCAGCGCGCGATGCTGTCCGCGGTGGACTTCGTGTCGATGCGCTACTGTTTGCTACCACCAGTCCCCCGTACGCAGAGAAGCTCAATGCGGCAACGATTCAGGCAGCTTTGGACTTGGCCGAATCCATCGCCAGTTTCGAGCTTTCTGCCACCACGCGCGCCGGTGCATCGGCTTTGGCCTTGGGTCTGGATCTGGCCATGGCCGGACGCACGGTACTCGTGTGCGCCAGCGACATTTCTGTTGGAGCCCCCGGTGGGGTCCGCGAGGCTCAAGGGGGTGATGCCGGCGTCGCGTTCGTGGTTGGCGGAGACGGGGATGCCGTGGCGCGGCTCCTCGGCAAGGCCACATGCACGATCGAGATCCTCGACGTGTGGCGAATTCCCGAAGAACGCTTTCCGCGTTCCTGGGAGGAACGGTTTGCCGCCGAGAGTATGGGTCCGGCCGTGCTCGACACCGTTCAGCAGGCGCTTGCGGTGGCGGGCGTGAGCCCCCAGTCGCTCACACACGTGGTTCTGGATGGAGTCAACCCTCGTACGCTGGCACAATTGCCGCGAGCGCTCGGGCTGGAGCCAGCAAAACTTGTCGACAACCTGACGCAAACAATTGGTCGTTGTGGCTGCGCCCATGCCGGACTCGGGCTCGCCCACGTCCTCGATCGGGCTCAACCTGGCGACCGGATTCTGGTCGTGAGCGAAGCCGATGGCGTGGATGCCTTGGTGTTCGAAGTGACCGATCGCATTCGTTCCTTCCCGAAACCACGACCCGTGCAGCGGTGGATCGACTCCAAGCGGAACGATCTCGCGTACCCAACCTACCTCAAATGGCGCGGTATCCTGCCGTTCGAGCCACCGCGGCGGCCCGACCCCGAGCGGCCGGCTGCGCCCGTGATGCGACGGCACGAGCGATGGAAAATGGCCTTCGTCGGCTCGCGTTGTCTGCGCTGTCAAACCGGGCATCTACCCCCACAGCGGGTGTGCGTGCACTGCGGCGCGGTCGACGAAATGCGCGAAGAGCGTTATGCCGACACCTCGTGTCGGGTCACGACCTATACCCTGGACTACCTCGCCTACTCCTTGCAGCCACCTGTCGTCGTGGCCGTCGCCGACTACGAAGGCGGTGGACGCTTTAGTTGCGAACTAACCGACGTCGATCCGAAACAAGTGAAAATTGGCGGCCAGTTAGAAATGACCTTTCGCCGCCTCTACACAGCAGAGGGAGTGCACAACTACTTTTGGAAAGCACGGCCCATGCGCTAAACCCCAGGCGAAACGAGGAGGACGTTTCCATGGCAAGCAAAGGAATCAAAGACCGGGTAGCGATCGTGGGTATGGGTTGTACCCCGTTCGGAGAACACTGGGACAAGGGTCCGGAGGACCTCCTCATCGAGGCCGCGCGCGAGGCTTACGCCTCGGCAAACATCGAACCCGAGCAAGTCGACGCCTACTGGCTCGGCACGATGGCGAGTGGGTTTTCCGGGCTCATGTTATCCGAAGCGCTGAAGATCCCCTACAAACCTGTCACCCGCTTGGAAAACATGTGTGCGACCGGAAGCGAGGCACTGCGCAACGCTGCCTACGCCGTGGCCAGTGGGGCGTACGACCTGGTGATGGCCATCGGAGTGGAGAAACTCAAAGACTCGGGTTTTTCCGGGCTCGCCATGGCCAATCCACCCCACGATGGCACGATCTCCAGCATGACCGCGCCAGCGACCTTTTCCCTGCTCGCCCCAGCTTATTCCAAAAAGTACAACGTACCGGAGGACACGCTCAAGCAGGTGCTCGCCCGCATTGCTTGGAAAAACCACAAGAACGGCGCGCGTAACCCGAAGGCGCAGTTCCGCAAAGAAGTTTCCATGGAAACGATTTGCAATGCGCCGCCCGTGGCCGGCATGCTCGGGATTTTCGACTGCTCGGGCGTCAGCGATGGCGCGGCAGCAGCCATTCTCTGCCGTGCCGAGGATGCCCATCGGTACACAGATAAGCCAATTTTCATCAAGGCACTGGCGTTCGCGGCTGGTCCCGCTGAAGGTTACTTCAGTCAGCATTATGATTTTACGACGTTCCCCGAAGTCGTGCGCAGCGCCGAAGATGCATACCGCCAAGCTGGCGTAACCAACCCGCGGGAAGAAATCAGTATGGCCGAGGTGCACGACTGCTTTACCCCAACGGAACTCGTACTGATGGAAGACATGGGCTTTTCCGCCCGCGGGCAAGCGTGGCGCGATGTGCTCGACGGCCGGTTTGACGGCGATGGCCCCCAGCCGATCAACCCTGACGGTGGGTTGAAGAGCTTCGGTCATCCCATTGGTGCCAGCGGACTGCGGATGATGTACGAAATGTGGCTCCAACTCCGGGTCGAGGCTGGCCCGCGGCAAATCCCCAACCCCAAATTGGGGCTCACCCACAATCTCGGCGGCGCTCCCGGACGATGCGTGAGCTTCGTTTCGATCGTAGGGCTGTAACCTCAGTCGCCAGACCGGGGCGACTCGGTCGTCGACTCGCTCCCTTGCCTCTGGGAGCGGCGAGAACGTAAGCGCTCGGCAACGGGAGGCACGGCTTTCAGAAGCATATCGAAGTAAGCCAGATCCCGCCCCACTGCCGCTTCCAGTGCGGCTTCGTACGCAGCCAGCGCGGGCTCCAACTCGCCTTCTTTCTCGGGGATGATTTCATCGTTTTCATCGAGGCAGGCATTCACCTTTTCCGCCAGTTGTTCCAGGCGTTCTTCGCCATCCTCGCCGAGCTTGCCGTGCAAGGTTTCGTTCCAGACGGCAAAAAAACCAAAGGTGGCTGCGCTCTGGCGGCGCAGCCCTCCGCTGAGCAAGTAAAGCTGCTCGGCAAGCTGTTCCGCCTCAGGCCGGCCGCGCCGCGTGACCAAGGCTCCCACCCGCACCAGCTTGTCCCGCAAGCGCTGCACTCCGAGCTCGCGTGCAAGCAAGCACACCGCCTCGCGAAATTCACTCGCCGTCAGTTGTGCCATTCCCCTCGTTCTCCTCTCGCCGATTTTCTGAGTTGAATCCCGTTCTACCGGAGTTCCCTAGAAAGCCTCGTCTCCTGGAGCAATGGCGCTTCGAAGCCAATCCCGCATGGGTCGCGCACCCTCAAGGGAAGGAGTACTCAAACGTCTCGATGCCGGCCAAAGCCTCTGCCACCAATGCGGGAATGTTCAACGGCTCCTCGGCTCGTCGCGCCTCGGCTGCCGACATCCGCGTTGCTGGCAGTGGAGGCACGAACAGTTGGCAGCAGTCTTGGTCGGGCTGGATGGAGATTTCGTAAGTGCCAATTCGCTCCGCTTGGGCACGAATTTCGTTTTTGTCCATGGCAATGAGCGGGCGGAGTACCATGGAGTCTACCGCATCCTCGATTGCGGCTAAATTCTCGAGAGTTTGAGAGGCCACCTGGCCAAGACTTTCTCCGGTGACCAAAGCTTGCGCTCCAACACGGGTGGCCAGCTCTTGCGCAATCCGCAGCATCATCCGGCGATACAAAACCACGCGGTACGGACGCGCCACCGCAGCCACAATTTGCCGTTGAATCTCCCCGAACACGACGCAGTGCAGGCGCGAGTGAAGCTGGTAGCGGGTCAATAGCCGTGCCAATTCTTGTGCCTTTTCTAGGCTGCGGCGGTCTTGGTAGGGAGCACCGGAAAAATGAAGGAATTCCACGCGGCAACCACGGCCCATCATCCGCCAAGCGGCAACGGGCGAATCGATGCCACCACTGAGAAGCGTCAGCACCGTTCCACTCACCCCCACGGGCAGCCCACCCAGCCCGCGCAGCCGTTCCACAGAAACAAACGCCTCGCGTGCCAAAACCTCGATGTGCACTTCCACGTCTGGGTGCTCTAGATCCACTTTCCAACCCAACTCGTCCTTCAGAATCTTTCCAACCTGACGGGCAATCTCTGGCGAAGTGAGCGGATAACTCTTATCCGCGCGTTTCGCCCGCACGGCAAAACTTCCCGCTTGCCGGCCAGCCAAGGCCTTCAAGGCTGTGGCCGCGAGACTTTCGATCTGCCTCTCGCTCTTCCAGGCAAAGGCGAAGTTGGCAATCCCGAACACCCACCCCAGGCGTTCGCGAATGACCGGCCACTCCTCAGGGTCCGGAACGTGAATCACGACCCGTCCCTCCGCAGAGCGCACCAGCGAGCAGGCAGTATCGCGCAGCACGCCTTCGATGTTGCGCATGAGCTGGCGCACGAACATAGGCCGATTGCGCTGTTTCAGGGCGATTTCGTGATAGTGGACGATCACGCGTTGCACGGGCGGGATCCCTTTATCCCCACGGTGCCGGGGCACGGCTTGTAATGCAACGAAGCTCGGTTCGCCACCGTTCCAACAGCAAAAGGAGGCCGCGCGCTAGCTCAGCCTTGCGGGGCGGCCTTGCGTCTCGCCGAACCTTGGCGCCGGGAACACCCCCCTGGGCCTCTCTTAGAAATGCAGCAGGCGTACGGCGCCTACACCTAGCGAAGCGACGCGGCAAAGTCGTCGAAACTCTGCCCGAATGCTGCGGAGAACGCATCCCGCCACGGCTGTTCTGCCGTCGCGCGGACGAAGCCCAGAACCCGGTGCATCCCGTACTGCTCGCTTAGCGACACAACGGCCAGGTAACTGGCCGCGTAAGCAACTTCAGCGGCATGCTTCTCCAAAGCCGAAAAGGATTGCGGCAACGTATGTAAGGATACTCCCTCTTGCTCCGTCTGCAGCCCTTCCGCCCAGTGCCATCGTTCTCCCGGGTGGTCATCTTCGCACCACATCGCCAAACCTTCTTGCAACCATGCCGGAGCTCGGTTGCGACTCCACTCCGTCACCAAGGCGTGCGCCAGTTCGTGCCGGGCTACCCGCTCGAGATGTCCGCGGTCACTGTCCCTCAACCCACCGATCGGCAACTGGATACGCCCTGTGTATACGCCGCCCGCCCAATCCGGCGATCGAGTGACGGCATAGAAGTCTGAAGAGGGATACAGCACGACGCGCACCGGAGCGGCTGGACCGGCTCCGAGGCGTCGCAGAAGCGAATCGTACGCATCCTCGAAACCGGAGATGACCAAATCCAATACTGCTGCGTCATCAAAGGCAGGATGGCGAAAATCGAACCGCGCACTGCGAGTGGTTACGTACTCCCACTCGGCGTCTACTTCGCGGCTCAGCCGCTCGATCTTCTGCCGCAGCTCAGGAGAGTCGAGTCCGGCCGCGCGGGCTCGCGTGAGGTAATCCAAGGCCCGCGGGCGATCGTCGCGTTGTTCCGACAGTTCTGCCAAAGCCAGCAGCAAACGAGGATGATCCGAGAACTGCAAGAGCGCCTTCTCCCAAATGGCCTGCGCCCGCGCGGCCTCTCCCTGGTGGAGCCATGCCTGTCCGAGCCAGTACTCCACCTCTGGGTCGGCTTGCAGCTCCGACGCTTCTCTCAAGAGCTCCGCTGCTGCGGCAAGCCGGCCAGCGTGGAATTCATCAACACCCCACGCCAGCAACACTTGCTGAAGATTCCGGCGCATCGAGTCGTTGCCCGGATCCAAGCGCAGCGCATGACGCAAATGCTCTGCCGATTGCGGCCACTGGCGCCGTCGCGCAAAGGCGACACCAGCGTTGTTATAACCCACTGCTTCGGGAACAGTGGAATCTTGCGAATCTTCCAGCAGCGTGGTGACCCCGCTTTCGGACTCAACTCCTCCACTCGGCTTTGGCGGTGTGTTGCTACTGTCAGAAAATTCTCGAGAAAGCTTCCACGGACTTACTGGCAGGAGCAGCCCCAAAGACCAAGCTACTGCCAAACCGGCAGCAAGGCCGGCAACCAAGGCGCGCACGACCGCACTCCTAGGGACGCTTGGCTTTGCCATATCGTTCCGTCCTAGGATACCTTATTAGCCAAACGATCCGTGGGCACCGAGAGCAAAACCGGTGTTGTTGGAAAAACGCACCCCCACGCGAACAGAAGGGCGGCGCGAGCCAACTAGCCTGCAGGGCAACATCATCGCCCGAACTGCTTCGACGAGCGCTTCGAGGTGGTCGATCACTCGAAGCAGAACTAGCACTGCCTTGCTGGGCTAAACGGGTGCCCGGTAGCAGCGTTCGGCTGCCTAACCGGTGGTGTTAGACTCCAAGGCCGCCAGTGAGGTGGTCTTCCTTGTGGCCTTTGCCACGGTGACTAACGCCGCTGCTCCATTGCCCGCACAGCCTGACTGCGCTGCTTTTGAACGGCTTCGAACTCTTCCTGGGCTTTTTTGATTTCCTCAGGGTTTCCGCGCATGCGGGCCGCGAACAGCGCCTTTTGCTTTTGCAGCACGATGTCGTCGAGCGAGCGAAGGGTTTCCTGCGGGTCCTCCGGTTGCTGGAATACTTGGGACTCCTCTTCAGCCCAAACACCAGTTCCGAGGCTCAACGCAACGCCCAAAACTCCCCAAAGCAAAATTCCTCGGAGCCGGTGCCTCATCTTACATCACCTCTTGCCACGACGTGATCATCATTGCCTTTGGCATATACCCGCCTCCGCTCGGTGGTACGATAAGGTTCAAACATGACTCACAAAAGTCGATAATGGCGCTGCCACCCACTCGGATGACCATGTGGGCTGTCCAGAGTGACCCCATCACCGTAGCGTTACCGAGCACAGCGGTTTGGTCGTCGGAGCTAGGCCCACTAATCACCGTGCTTCCGCGTACGATGATCCACCCGACGAAGTTCAGATTTCCATTGATGGTGAGCGAGCCGTCGACAATGAGAATGCCGGCACCCGAAGCGTTGCCGTTAGCGTGAATGGTGACGTCCGAAGCCGTCAGGTGCGTAATTTGTGGACTCTGCAGCGTCCCAAACGTGACGTTTCCATTGATTCGGCTCGTGTTATTCCGTACCACTCGCGGATCGGCCAGAATCGAGTTTACGACGCGGTTTAGGTCGGACCAGTCTGGTCCCCCGCTTGTCACCACACTCGGGTTCAAGGGACTAAGGGAAAACTCGGAACCGCGCACATTATCCTTTTGCTGGGCATTCAGGGCAGATTTGACTGCATTCGTTACATTGTCATTGCGTGTGGCAACTCCCGGCGCCACGGTGCCGGCAACCAAGTTCCCGTACGGGTCGTGGTTGTTGCCGTCGATATCAAACGCATTTCCCGAGAAGCTCGGGGTCACGCTGTCGGCGGCCAGATAAATCGCCCCGATTCCGCGACCAATGGGGCCGCGTTTTACGCCAATACGGACAATCCGACGTGCACTGTACGGAGCCCACCCTGTAGCCGTGATCCATCCCCGATCTGCCGGATTCGTGGGGTCGGCTTCCACGGTCGCAGTAAACGTAAACTGTGGGTAACCAACGAGGGATTGTAGGCTTGGCGAGAACAACGTGTTCCAGCGTGTAACGACGTCGTTGGCAAAATGGGTCACGCCCGACTGATTCATGACGTTCACGGCACGCAACGCTCCCGCCTCGGCAGCAAACAGGGCCTGGTTACCAGTTTGGAAGTGGTTCATGGAGCGGAACTCGAGGCCGGCATAGAGTGCGGCTGCGGCACCCATGGTGACGAGCAGCAACAAGAGCATGAGGGTGCTCGGCAACGCGAAGCCGGTTTCCTTTTTATTTTGGTTCCCGAAGCAGTTCACGTGCATCCCACTTTGTTTACGAAAAAGCGGTTCCTCAAATCGGTGCTCGACGATGCAGTAGCCGTCAGGGACAGCGAGTTTTGGGGATCGACCGACCTGCGCTGGACGTTGACCACAACCTGTACTCGCCGCACTTGCGCACGCTGGGTCGCGGTCAAGCCGTTTGTGCCCGGATTCAGTTCCGCGCCGGAGACGTCGAAGTACCGGAACTGCAAACCAGTCACACGGACCGTGGCGTCGGAAAGTGCCTCGGTGGTCCCACCAGCAGTTCGCCAAAGGATCCCGGAAGGATCGAGGCTGTACGTGACATCCTCACCGGGTAAGTCAATGGCACCGCTCCCATCGAGGTCACTCATCAATCGGAGCCGGTCCCGCTTGGCCTCAGCAATTCCATCGAAGGTTTTCGCGCAACGGGGATCGGCACCGGCACGCCGAATTTCCGCAACGACCAATTGCGCAATATTCCGGGCGGTGGTTTGCACATCGAGCTGCGCAGTTTGGCCACGCAAGCCAAACAGTTGCACCCGATACAAGCCCAGCACTGCGGCAATTGTGGTGAGGCCCAACACCGTTGCGACTAACGTGTCCGCAAGGGAATACCCCCCCTGACTACGCAACAGGAGCAGCTTCTTGCCGACTAACTGCAGGTGGCGGTGGTGCATAGGTAGGTGACCCCCGTGGCGGTGAATCGTGCTGGTCCGGAAAAATCCACACGCACCTCGACACGGGACAAACCCAGCGCCGGGGTGTTTGGCGTAACTGTCCACGACCGCACAAACTTCCCACCACTAATCCCGCTCGCCGTGATCGGGTTGTTCGGATCGTTATACGTTCCCCCTTGGAGCTGCCATGGTTTTGTGGCTGGGTCTAACGCTCGCAATTGCTCCACCAGGTCTTCCACCAGCCCATTTGCTGCCGTCGCTAATTTACTCCTGGTCGTTTGCCGCGTAACGGTCATGGTGGTCGCAGCCAGACCTGCAGCGGTAATGGCAAACAGCGACAGCGCCACCAGCACCTCCATCGTGCTAATGCCGCGCGAGTTCTTGAGCATGGTCATTGTACCGTCACCCTGCCGATGGAATTCATGGTCACCACGCGCCACTGATAGGATTGGTTGTAGAGCCACAGTGTGAGCGGCGCACTCGCCAGCCCCTGGCGGTTAAATTGGACCTCCTGCGGAAAAGCATAGAAGTTGACCCCGGCAGCAATCGAACTGGGTGGGCCAACACTCGTAAAGGTGACACCGTCGGTACTCGTGCTCACCTGATACGTGGAACCAAAACCAATCGAACCAAAGCTTTGCGCACCAAACCGCACGCGTACGTGCACATTTTCCCCAATTGCCTTCATGCGAGCACGGGCAACATCCACGGCAATTTGATTCGCTCCGCCACTCAGCCGGTACTGCTGCGCATAGGAACTCAGCCTCGGGACGCCAATCGCCGCGACGACGGAGGCAACGGCCAGTGCAGTCAAGAGCTCGATCAGCGAGTAACCCCGGCCCGCGTTCAAATGCCCCAAGCTTAGAGGATGCTTTCGCCAGAGGTCCCACATGGCACCCCAGTGGAAAGCAACACCCACGCCACATTGCCCCCCGAAGATGCCTCTGCGAAGGAAGGCCTCATTCGGCTGTTGTTGTGTCAACAGCGTCTACCCTGCGGCACAAAGGTAACTCAGTGGCCGTACAGGCAGTCCACGGTCGTCGGTTACCATGTGTTCCCGGCGTTTTTAACGGTTCTGCGCTACGCGCACTTGGGCAGGAGCTTTCTAAAGCAAAACGCAAAGCTTAACGATGTTCGCGTGGCGCGCACCCCGCGGTCACTCCTCGATGACCGATGATCCAGCTTGATAGCGCAGGAACTCCCGCAGGAAGGACAGCGACTCCAACGAACGCATGCGGTCGAGATAGACTTTGCCAAACAAGTGGTCGGTTTCGTGTTGGATGACGCGAGCGTGGAACCCAGTAGCCGTGAATTCGAACGCCTTGCCGTGACGATCGATGGCTTCCACCCGAATGCGAACGAAACGTGGAACCTTACCGCGCAAGTCGGGAACGCTTAAACATCCCTCCCAATCTTCCTCTTGCTCTTCCCCGAGCGGGGTGATGCGCGGATTGATCAGCACCGTGAGGGGGATGGAAGGGGCTTCGGGGTACCGTGGGTTCGATTCCACCGCGTAGACGGCGATTTGCTTGCTCACGTGGACCTGTGGGGCAGCCAAGCCAGCGCCGTCGTATTCGATCATCGTTTCGATCATGTCGTCAATCAGCCTTTGGGTCTCCGGACGACGCACCTCCGAAGGAGCCACCGTGGCCGCGACCTGACGCAAAATGGGATGTCCCAACCGGGCAACCTTGAGTATGGCCATGATAACCGCATATCGCAGCTCAAAGCTCTCTTCTAGCGGCGACGGAGCAAACCCCTCGTGCCCAATGACAACCGAACCAACAAAACGATTTTCGCCCCTCCTGCTGCAGGTCCAAGCGCTCGCAAGCACCACCTGAAGGCGTAGCAAAGCCTTCTCGACTTCAGGCAAAAGGTCTCACCAGCGCCTTGGGTACCGAGGAGACATGCTTCCCTTGACTGCCGCACACCCATACCACGCGTAGGATTGCGGTTTGGCGTGCTTGCGGGTAAGCGGCGCAGCATGAACTGGCGCTTGCTTTGGGAGGACCTGCGCGAGCTTCCAGTTCTGTTTCGGCTGGGCCGAGCTTTGCAACGCTGTGGCCCAGAGGGTCGGGAAACACTGGGGGTGCTTGCGCGGGAGCAAGCGGAGCGCTTCGGCGATCGCATTTTCCTGCGGTTCGAGCGAGAGACGGTCACGTTTGCCGAGTACAACCAGGAGGTAAACCGCTGGGCTTGGCTGTTGCGCCAGGCTGGCGTCTCTCCCGCGGAGCCGGTCGCGATTCTCATGGAAAACAGCCCGGCATTTTTGTTTGCCGAAGGGGCCGTGGCCAAGTGCGGAGCTATCGGCGCGCTGCTCAACACCCACTTGCGAGCCGAGCCGCTGGCCCACGTCTTACGGATTTCCGGGGCTCGGCACGTACTGGTGGACCAAGCATGTCTTCCCGCACTGGTGGAACTCCCGGAGGCTGCCCAGTACACCATCTGGGCCTTGGGCGACCCAGCCGAGCTTCCGCCCCACGTGGAACCACTGGAAAGTGCCCTGGCGGCCGCAGAAACCCGCGAGCCCCCACTGCCCGACGTTCGGGGCAAACACGTCTTTCTGTACATTTACACCTCGGGAACGACCGGCTTCCCCAAAGCTGCGATCGTGCGCCACGCGCGCTTTATGATGGGAGGGCTCGGGCTATCGGCCCTTCTTGGCATTGGCCGCGAGGACGTCGTGTATGCGCCGCTCCCGCTTTACCACGGCGAAAGCAATTTCGTCGGTTTCGCTGTGGCGTTGCGGGCGGGCGCTGGTTTCGCCTCGCGTCGTCGCTTCAGTGCCAGCGCCTTTCTCGACGACGTGCGGCGCCACGGTGCCACAGCCTTCGTGTACGTGGGAGAACTCTGCCGCTACCTTTTGCGCCAGCCCCCTCGCGCAGAGGATCGCCAGCACCGACTGCGGCTTGCCGTGGGCGCGGGTTTGCGACCCGACATTTGGGAAGCCTTTCAACAGCGCTTCGGCATCGCACGCATCGTCGAGATGTACGGTGCCACCGAAGGCAACATTGCACTGATCAACTTGCGCGGGCGCGTCGGCTCCGTGGGCCGAGCCCATCCGTTTCAGCATCATCGTTACAAGCTCGCACGTTACGACGTGGAACGCGGAGAGTTGGTTCGGGGCGCCGACGGATTTCTTGTCGAATGCGACGTCGGGGAGCCCGGAGAGTTGCTGGGTCGCATCACACGCTCGGGACCCATGCCTTACGACGGGTACACCGATCGTGATGCGAGTGAACGCAAGGTGGTGCGGGATGCCTTCGAGCGCGGGGACGCCTACTTCCGAAGCGGCGATTTGCTGCGGCGCGACGCGGACTATTACTACTACTTCGTCGACCGCATTGGCGACACGTTCCGGTGGAAAGGGGAGAATGTTTCCACGCAAGAGGTTGCCTTGATTCTCAACCGTGCGCCCGGTGTCAGTGAAACGAATGTCTACGGCGTGACGGTTCCGGGACACGATGGCCGTGCGGGAATGGCAGCCGTGGTCCTTTTTCCCGGGGCTTCATTCGACGGCCGCCGCTTTTACGAAACCGCAGAAGAATTGCCAAGTTACGCCCGGCCTCTCTTCGTGCGGCTGGTGCCGGAGATGGACGTCACCGGCACCTTGAAGCAACGCAAGCTCGAACTTCAGCGCCAAGGCTTCGATCCGAGTCAGATTACCGATCCCCTCTACATTCGCGACGACAACCTGCGCACATACGTTCCCCTCACGGCCGACGTTTACGAGGCCATCCTCCGCGGCGAGCGCAAGCTTTGAGCGGCACAACTTCTTCTGCAACTTCAAACGCACGGCAAACCCAAACAGGCGGAAGCTGATGTCGCAGCCGGTTACGACGCGACTGCTCGCGATTTCCCCTCTCCTCGATTGGTTTCCCGGTGCGACCCACGAAGGACACCGGCCCCAATCGCGGAGAATGGCGCCCGTTCAACCACGTGGAGCCGCGCCCCAATCGAGCGGGCTGCCTAAAGAATCTTCGAGAAACGCGAGCGCCATGCCTCCTTTCCAGCCTTGGCACCTTCCCCGCCACTCGACTCTCCGAAAAAACTTGCCCCCCACAACGAAACCACTGCCGGAGGTCAGGTCCGTCGTGGCAATTCGCCGGAATGCGCGCTCACGCGAGCAGGCGATCAGAGGTTTCTCAAACGGCCCTTGCCCACGTTTGCGGCTAGGCTTGCCGTGGCGACCTTTGCAACTCGGCTCATGTTGCCACTCCGCGCAATCTTTGCTTTCCACCAAATCTCATTTGCTTTCACCGAGTAAAGCGCCACCTGAACGCTATACACCGGCACGCGGACCATCCTGGGCTGACCGGTTAACAAGTCAACCTGCTGCTCCAGCTGACTGTCTATGCGGTAGGAGCCGATCAAAAATGCATCGAGGCCGTGCTTGGCTTGGAGCGCACGGAGAAATTGAATCGTGGATGGGGTCAACATCAACAAGCCCTGTAGTGAGCTATTGTGGTCTGCTTGGAGCTGTTTGTACCCCTGCCCCAAACCTGATTGGTTGATGTAGTCTAACAGCTCCCGGTGGGTATGAATTCGCCACGCGCCTCCCTGACGGTTCTGGAGCTCAGCTCCAAAGCCATTGTTTAGCAAGTCTGCCAACTGGTCGTTCTCGTCGCCGAGCGGGAAGAACGGGAATACTCCCACGCTACGAATGTCCTCAAATTTCATATTCGGCGAGACAAAAGCTTCGTCTGGAGCTTCAGTGCCCGTTTCATGTGGTTGCGCAACGGAAAGTAACTCCACACAACCGCTCACAACTAAAGCCGCTAGGGCAATAGCCACCAGCGTATCTCGCTGCCGTACGAGTAAGCTCACACACTTCTTCATCGTGCCCCTCCCGTGTATTGTTCTCTCTAACCCGACCCAGTGCAGTACCCTGCTGGCCTGACCACTTTCGGCTAACAGACGGTCCGCGGGGTCTGCCGATTTCTGAGCAGTACCACCAAGTACCCACTTACAGTGCCAACCAGCTTGACCATGAGTTGGAACCGTCGACCCCGCTACCGTCAAACGCTGCGGCAGCTCATACATGCTCAACTTCGCTGTGTCAACATGTGGACGGACCGCACAACGGTAAAGTTGTGGCATCCAGATTCTATAGTGGTGGGGAAAACACGCTGACAAGTTTTGCGGCTAACATCTTCAGCAGCTGAGGAGGTGCTGGCGTTCGTGAGTGTGTCCTCAGAGCATCTGCGATCACTACTGTGCTTCATGTTAGTCAGCAGCGTGGTACGTTTACACTGAGCAGCCACCGCCTAGCATTTAGGCACACGCAGCGGCGGCCGTGTCGCCCCGCGCGTTCGCTCGGCACCGGACGCTGACGTTATGGAACTGCCCCATGCCCCTGGGGCAACCGAAACTTTATTCGGCGTCACCCAGTAGTGCCGCTGACCGCGACGGCCGTTTCCGCTCCCATGCGGAATGTCTGTGGTTGCCAGCACATTTCACACTCGCTGCTTCTCCGTTCGCAAGAACGCAGCCAGTCCTCGCGACCGCCACGCGCTCGAGCGAGGGCCCCCGGCCTTCAGACACCGGCGCCATCCTCCGCACTCCATTGGCACGAGCGCGTGTACCGTAGGGTCTGCAACTATGCACTCCGCCTCCGGCGGAAGAAGTTGCGTTGGCCATCGTGGAAAGAAGTCGGCCAGGTACCGCGCTTCCGCCAGGCACAGGCGGTGGGGTCTAGCTGCGGTTCCTGCTGCTAGTGTGTCAGGACGGAGGCTTCTCCACTGGGTGCACCGCACCGTCGCGGAGAAAAACCAAGATGGTATCCAATGGAACAGGGAATCTTACCCACGCCGGCCCTTCGTAAACTTCGTCCGTGTCCCAAAAATTTCGCCAGCGCCCGCGGGGGAAGTAGACCACGCGTTCCCGCTGCCCAATGCGCCACACTGGTGCGACCATCAGGTCCGGCCCAAACAGGTACTGATCCCAGCGGTCTTGGAGTTCGCGATCGCTGGGGTCGAGGAACGGCATGGGTCGCACGAGGGGCAGGCCGCGGCGGGCATCGCGGGCTGCAGCCACGATGTACGGTTGCAGAGCATGACGCAGCCGAGTGTAGCGGCGGTAAATGTCGATCATCTCGGTGTCGTACTTTGGTTCTGTGGGCATGTCCCAAGGAGCATGGGAACCTTTTCCCCCAATTTCCATAATGCCAGAGAAGGCACTGAATTCGATCCAACGCGCAAAGACGTCTCGGTGCTTGAACTGGTAGTAGCCGCCCGTGTCGGAACCCCAAATGGGGAAACCCAGAAATGCGGCTCGCTGTTGCGAGATGATCGCACTGCGCATGCCGAGATCGGTCCCAGCCCCTTCACCGAAGTCCTCACTGCCTGCAGTATCGCCGCCCCAAACGATCGAATCTGCCTGAGTTCCCGTATAACCGGCGCGGGCGATCAGCACGTAATTGCCGTCGGGGCGAACGAGGTCGAGTGCTTCTCGGTGCATTCGGGTTTGCAGCACCACGTAGTCGTTGTGCACTTCGCGGCCCGAGCGACCGTCAGCCCAAATGTCGCTGCGTTCGGACGGGATGTGCTCCTCGCCGCGGTCGAGCTTGATGCCGTCGATACCCTCGTCGCGCAGAAAACGCGCTAGCCGCTCTTGGAACCACTCGCGCGCGGCAGGGTTGGTCACATCGAGGATGAAATTGCGGCCCCGGACGTCGTCGCAAAACGGGGCGCCGGTGCGCCGCATCGGGGCAATGAACCCTAACTGCTGTGCTTCGTAACCATTGTCGCCAGGATTACTGCCGCACACCCACGCCGCACTCCATGTCACCAGCCGGTACCCACGCCGCCGCAACGCATCGAGCATCGCGCGCGCGTTCGGTAACCGGTCCTCGTCCCACGCGAAGCGCGCAAAGCCAAAGTTTCCCTGCAAAACCGGCCGGTCGAGCAAATACACCCCGGAAGGGATCCCTAGTTGCTCGTACATCAAGACATCTTCGGCTACCGCTGCATTGATGGGTACGCCGTCGAGCTCACCCGGAGGTCCAAGCGGTAATTCGTCGCGCCAACGCCAGTGCAGGAAGGCCCATGCCGGCGCTACTAATGGGCGCCCGGTCAGGCGTGTGTACTCGTCGAGAATCGTGGAAAACTCTGGCCCGTAAAACAGGAACATGGTGAGATGTTGGTTTTCTGGCCGGCTCCCGCTTTCGAACACGAACGACACGGTGTTCGGCTCCGTGGCGGCAAGGTCGTATAGTCCCGGCATCGTACCCGCCACGCTGAGCCCGTACCCGCGCGAACTTTGATAAAACGGTGCGTATACCGCGATGGTCGGCCGAACGAACATCTCCACGGTCTCGCCACGGCGGTCGAGAGAGCCCACCTCACGCGGTCGTGCCTCCTCTTGGGGAACCTCCACAACGCCGGGAAGCAAGGGTGGCGAGTCGCGCAGCCGTTCGGTGAGTCCGTAAATGCGCTCGTCACCCGGGCTTTCCCAACTTGCTCCGACGGCGGTGGTCTCCGCGCCGCGTGGGGGGACGAAGTCCAACCGCACCGTACGCTCCGTCACGAACGCAACCACGAGCTGCCCCTGCTCCCCCTCGCCCGTTTCCACGGTGAGGCGAACTCCTGCATGCTCTGCCGTAGCAGCGCCGACAGCGGTAACTTCCGCGGCTCCGTTTCCCCGGCGATAGAACAGACCATTGTGTGCTGCGGTTCGCGTGAGCGGATCTCCCTGGTCGCGCGCAGCAAACTCTAGGCGGAAAGGATTTCGCTGCACAATCACCTTCAGCACGGGCGATTCCACCGCGATCGTGCTGGGCCCGATGAACACCTGCACGTTCGCCCGCGCAGGGGGTTCGCCATCGTCCCCACAACCGCTGAGCAAGCACCCACCAACCGCTAACGCTACGAGCCAGCCAACCACGGGGCCATTAGCTTCGTGGAAAGGAAACCCCTGGGCAAGTAGGAACGAACCTCTCATCTGCGCAAAACCCTCCGTGCCCGTGGGTGCTCCTGTCTTTCCAATCGATCGTCCCTGCTACGTTGCCGAGCCCCGGCGCGCGGAAAGGAAAGTGCGGTTGACGGAGCCGTTTCGGCGCTGCCCGCCTTCGCCCGTACGTGCTCTCGACCATTGGACCGACACAGCAAGTGGAACTAGACCGATCGTCGGCCTGCCCACCCGTCGCGTCGAGCACGGAGTCGCGCACAAATGGACGATCGATTTTTCCCTGCCCTGAATTTCCCCGGTTGCGCAAGAGGAACGGTCACGGTACCCTCGACTGGCGCAAAAGGAGGCTCTGTGAAAAAGTTCGCCATCGTTGCTCTGATCTCGTTTGGCCTGCTTGCGTTTTCCCTACAGGCGGAGGAAGCCTCAACAGCAGGTGGCGCAGCAGCCCAGGAGCAAGCAGCATCCTCTGCCGAGGGCTGCATGCCCAACGGCGGTTGTTGCGGTGCGTGCGTGGCAGCACGCGCTCAAGCCAAGGCCCAAGAGGGACAAAAGCACCACGAGGGCCAAGTGGGACAAGACGAAAAGCCTAGCGGTTGCCCCTGTAAGCAAGCCAAGCAACAAAGCATGTGAGTGACCTGGGCAACGCCTCACCACGGCCGTGGTAAGATGCGTTCCCACCGGTTTGGTGTGGGCCGCTCCTGGGGCGTGTTTACCGGTGTCGGGAGGGCGTGAAACTTGGCGGGGAAGTTTTTTGCCCCGTAGGCGCTGGTGTCGAACGCGGGCAACACCTCGACTTCGGGCACCAAGTCGCGCAGGCGTTTGACGCGCCAGAAGGTTTTCCACCACTCATCGCCACTCCACAGCGCGCGCGGTTCTGCGGCGGTGCGGAAGCCCTCTCGGGTGAGCACCACGTCACTGGCCCAGAGCAGGGCATGCTGCGGGAGGCGGGCCAACACGAGCGTGGTGCCCGGGGTTGGTCCGCTCCCCTCGATCACGAAAATGCTTCGGTCGCCGAGGAGGTCGACAGCGCGGGGAAAAGTACCGAGGGGCTCGCTTTCGGTAAAGTCAATCACGTGCCAGTTCCGCACGTTCGACCAAAGCTCAGGGTCGTATCCGCTCGCCACGCGCCACGCGTGATCGAGCTCGGACCGCGTCGTGACCACTTTCGCCTGCGGAAATTCCGCCAGCGTCCCCGCGCGGATCGCTCGCAAGTTCGTCTGCACCACCCAGCGCACCGCCTCGGGTCGAATCCCTGCCTGTTGCAGTCGTTGTGGCAACGCTTCGTTCGCTCGAACCGTCACAAAGCCTTCGTTCGGAATCAAGAATGAACGAGGCCATACCCGTTCGCTGCTCACTTCCTTTGGTAGCCCCGTATCGATCAGCACCACTCCTTTGCTCGGGTGTTGCAGCACGAGCACGGCTACGGGCAACTGCACCGTTCGGAACCACGAGCCACCTCGATACACCCAAGCATGCGGCAACTCGACAAACCCAGTGACAATCACGTGGGCAGCAAGGCCAGCAACGCCGCGGTAGGGCTGCGGCCAATTCTCCAGCTTCGGGGGAATGTAGGGAAGCCGCCTCTGTTCCGGCTGGCAGTGGATTACGGTTACTGCCAACAAAGCCAGTAGGGCACGGACTACGCGGGGCAAAACGAGCTTTCCTCTCATCGCTCGGGGATGGGGTTGGATTGCAGCCTTTGATTATCGCTGCTGGCTGCTCGTTACCAGCCACATGCAGCGTTGATCGCGTGGTAGCTAAGCTGCTCCGCCCCGTTCGAGCCTGAGCCGCACGAAGGAGGGGGTGATGTCGGACAAGTGCTCGACCAATTCTGTTCCGGGTGGAAAGGTGCAAACGCGGGTGAACTCGTTCGGTACAGCTACCGCTCGCAGGCCCGCTGCCCGAGCAGCAAGAACTCCGCGAGGCGAGTCTTCCACCACAAGGCAATGTTCGGGCGGTACGGCCAACTGCGATCGCGCCGTGAGGTACGCATCCGGAGCCGGTTTCGCCTCCCGGTAATCTTCGCGACCCACCACCACCTCGAAAAAGTGCTGCCAGCCAAGCTGGGACAACACCCAATCCACATCGGCGCGACTCGAGTTGGTGGCAATCCCCAGGGCAAACTCTCGAGAAAGCTGCTCCAGCACGAGCTGGGCTCCGGGCATCGGTTGCAGGCCCGCCTGTAACAGCCGCCGGTACACTGGCGCCTTGCGAGCGCGGAGTTCTGCCGGGGTAACGGGCAGCGAGTACGTTTCTACTGCGTACTCCGGGCCATGACCTGCAGCGATCCAATGCTCCGCGTATTCCTGCCTTCCCACGACGACGCCGAAGGCGGCGAGCACCTCGCTGTAAGCGCGATAGTGGAGTTCCTCTGAATCCAGCAACACGCCGTCGAGATCGAACACAACGGCCGCGCGCTCCTTTTGTCCTTGCGCACTCACTTCTCGACGACGCGAACAGAGTGAATGACCACTGGCTCCTTTGGAACAGCTTCGTGCATCCCAACCCGCTGCGTGGGCACCTGGGCAATCTTGAGGACCACGTCCATCCCCTCGACCACCTTGCCAAAGACCGCGTAACCAAAACCTGCGGGTGTTTCGTCGCGATGGTCCAAGAACCCGTTATCCTTCACATTGATGAAAAACTGAGAAGTGGCACTGTCGACCACACCCGTTCGTGCCATGGCGATCGTTCCGACCACATTCTTCAGCCCGTTCGTCGCCTCGTTTTTAATTGGTGCCTTGGTCGGCTTTTGCTTCAGGTCCTTGTCGTAACCCCCGCCTTGGATCATGAAATTCGGGATCACGCGGTGGAAAATGGTGCCATCGTAAAAGCGGTCGTTGACGTAATCCAGAAAGTTCTTCACCGTCACTGGAGCCTTGTCGTCGAACAATTCGATTTTGATGTCTCCCATGGACGTTTTCATCAGGACCATCGTGTGTTTGGCCTCCTCGGCCCACAAGCGAGTGGGGAACAGCAAAGCCGTTAGCGTCACGGCCAACAGCCAACGTACCATACCCAAACCTCCGTGAGCATGAGATGTTGGCGCCAGATAGCAGGCTCCGTGCGTCGCGCAAAGGAAGAAACCTTGACGGTGAACGACCAAAAAGGGGAAGACCGTGACTGACCTCGAATTTGCCGTCGACGTGCGCGGGCTCACGCGGGTGTTCGATCACTTCGTAGCTGTAGATCACATCGACCTGCGCGTGCGGCGGGGGTTGGTGTTCGGCTTCCTCGGCCCCAATGGCGCTGGGAAATCGACCACAATCCGGATGCTTTGCGGGATCTTACGGCCAACAGCCGGAAGCGGCACAGTCGGTGGTTTCGACTTGTGGCGCGAAAGCGAAGCGCTCAAAAGCCGTCTTGGTTACATGTCGCAAAAGTTCTCGCTTTACGAGGACCTGACGGTCGAAGAAAACCTGCAGTTTTTCGCGGGCGTGTACAACGTCCACGGCAGCCAGCGCCGGCGGCGCATCGCCTGGGCATTGGAAATGGCGGGCCTGGTCGGAAGGGAACATGTTCTCACCCGCGACCTCGCCGCTGGTTGGCGGCAACGGCTGGCTCTGGGTTGTGCTGTACTCCACGAGCCGCCGCTGCTCTTTCTCGACGAACCGACCTCCGGTGTCGACCCGCTGTCGCGACGCCGCTTCTGGGAGATGATTGCGGAGCTCTCCGACCGAGGGGTAACCGTGTTCGTGACCACGCATTACATGGACGAGGCCGAGCACTGCGACGAACTCGCGTTGATTTACGCTGGCAAGGTGGTGGCTTGCGGGAGCCCCGCGCAACTGAAGTCAGAACACGTTCCGCACGCGCTGTTAGAACTGACGCCGTCCCCGCTCATGCCCGCGTACGCCGCGTTGAAGGAAGCGCCCGGGGTACTCGGGGTAGCGATTTTCGGCGACCGGCTGCATGTCACCGTTGCCGACGCCGATCAAGCGAAACAGGACCTGCCACTTTTCTTAGGCCAACGGGGCATCGTCGTTTCCAAAGTGGACCGCATCGAGCCATCGCTCGAGGATGCGTTCGTGGCGATTATCGAACAAAGTGGGGTTCAGGAACGATGATTTGGGCGCGCTATCGCCTTTCCCGGCGCACCATTCGTGCGATTATGCGCAGAGAATTCACCGATGTTCTCCGCGATCGGCGAAGCTTGCTGCTCACGTTCTTGTGGCCCATCAGCATGCTGCTCCTCTATGGCTACGGGATCCGGTACGACATCAATAACGTGCCGCTCACGGTGCTCGATTACGACCGTAGCAGCCATAGCCGTTTGCTCGTGGAGCAAATGATCGAATCCGGCTACTTCCAGTTGGTACGGCAGGCAGAGCACTACGGCGACGTGGAGCGTGATCTCATTACTGGCGCCAGTCAGGCTGCCCTCGTCATCCCGCCGGATTTCGCTCGGAGACTGAGGGCCGGAGAAGTGGTCACTCTCCAAGCCTTGTTCGACGGCACCGATTCGAACACGGCAACCATTGCGCAAAGTTACGTGCTCGCCATGGTTACCAGCTTTGGAGCCCGGCTCGAAGTTGCTCACCTCGAGCGGCAATCAGCGGCGGCGGGGATCAGTGTGGCCAGCCGTGTGTGGTACAACCCGGAGCTGCAGAGCGTGAACTTCATCGTGCCTGGGGTCATTGCCGTCATCATGATGATCGTCGGGGCCATTTTAACCGCCCTCAGTATCGTCAAAGAAAAAGAACGGGGCACGATCGAGCAAGTGTTGGTTTCGCCCATTCGCCCGCTGGAACTCATGATTGGCAAAATCGTGCCCTACGTTCTTATCGCTTTACTCGATCTCACGCTGGTGATCACCGCTGGGTACTTCGTCTTCGGTGTACCGATCAAGGGAAGCTTGTGGCAACTTGCGGTGTTCTCCGTGCTGTATCTGACCGCCTCTCTTGGCATCGGCGTTTTCGTGTCGACCATTGCTGACACCATGCAGTCTGCCATGCTGGCGGCCATTTTCATCTCGTTGCTGCCGGCGGTGCTGCTTTCGGGGTTCGTCTTCCCCTTGGAGCACATGCCGGTGGGGATTCGAGCTCTTTCGTACTTTTTCCCCGGCCGCTACTTCGTGACCGCCATTCGCGGAATTTACCTCAAGGGGGTTGGACTGGAAGTACTTTGGCCAGAGGCCTTGATGCTGGCCGCGTTTTCCGCGGGCATCGTGTGGCTCAGCGCCAGCCGCTTCCAGGAAAAGCTCGGATGACCGCCTCGCTGTCGCGCATTACGCACGTCGTGTGGAAGGAGTTCATCCAGCTCTCGCGTGATCGCCGCATGTTCGGCCTGGTATTGCTCATGCCGGTCATCGAACTGATCATCTTCGGCTACGTGGTCGCCACCGACATCACCAATATCGCGCTGGCCGTGTGCGACTATGACCGATCGGCGTCGAGCCGGAATTACGTGGACCACTTGGTCCACAGCGGATACTTTCGTATTGCCGCCCAGTGTCATCACATCACCGAAGCCAACCGCCTCTTGGACCGCGGCGTCGTGAAAGTGGTGCTGACCATTCCGCCCGACTTCTCGGAAAAACTGCGGAGAGGTAAAACCGCCGAAATCTCGGCGCTGGTCGACGGTAGCAACTCCAACATTGCGATGATCGCCTCCGCTTACCTCGAGCAAATCACCCTGACCCGTGCGGTGCAGGTGCGTTTCCCCGACCGAGGAGCGGGCGACCGCATCGTGGTTCATCCACGCGTGGAGGTGGAACCGCGGGTATGGTTCAACCCCGAGTTGCGCAGCGTGCGCTACATGGTGCCCGCGATCCTTTGCGTCGTGCTGATGGAGTCGCTGGTTGTCCTCACGGCCATCGCCATTGTTCGAGAGAAGGAACGGGGGACGATCGAGCAGATTATCGTGACACCAATCCGCGCTGGAGAGTTTGTCCTCGGAAAGGCAATCCCGTTTATCGTCATCGGGTACATCAATATGGGCGCGGTTATGCTGGCTGGGCGCTACTGGTTCGGGGTCGAGATGGCGGGATCCATGAGTTTGCTCCTGTCGCTGAGTCTGCTCTTCATCATGACCTGCCTTGGCATGGGTCTGTTGGTATCCACGGTATCCAACACCCAGCAGCAGGCCTCCATGCTGGGACAGTTTTTGTTGCTCCCCAACTTGTTCTTCTCCGGTTTCATATTCCCGATCTCCAGCATGCCCGAAGTGATCCAGCGCCTAACGGTCATCGTCCCCCTCAAGTACTACATCACCATCGTGCGCGGCATTTTCTTGAAAAACGCGGGCTGGGCCGAACTGTGGGACGAAAGCTTGGTGTTGCTGGCCTTCGGAGTCGTGATCCTGACCGCAGCAAGTTTCGTGTTCCGAAAAGAGGTGCGGTAAGCTTCGCAGCAAAAGCCTGCGGGCGTGGCCGCAGCGTTACCCTCGGCGGCAGCGTTGCCCTCGGCGGCATCGCCACTCCTGGCTGCGGTGCCGTACTCCAAGCATCAGGCAAGTGCATCCCCCGTAAGGGCTGGTCGAGGGAGCCTTTTTCAAGCCATGAGGCGGGAGAACTGGTGGCGCTCCCTTCCTCTATGGTGCTGGCTCGCAGGCGCAAGTCCTGCGGAGTTAGCTCGAACCCGTGAGCGGTTAGCTAACGGCCAACGCTTCCTTTGCTCGCGGCATGGTGTTCTGCGGGCCGCAGTGTCCGCTGTTCGTTTTGCTCCAGCTCAGGCAACGGTTACCGACTTCGCCAGCGACCTAGGCTTGTCTACGTTTCGCTTCAATGCGGTGGCGGTAAAGTACGCGAGCAACTGAGCGCCAACCAACGGCAAGAGGGGGGCTGTGATCGCGTGGGCAGGCGGAAACAAAATGATTTCGTCGAACAGCCCTGGCGCCGGATCGAAGGCAAAGCCAATGACAAAACCGCCCCGTGCCCGCACCTCTTCGACACACGACACGGTCAGGGTGTAGAGTTCTCCACTCTCTCGCGGGGGCACGAACACGAGTGTGTACAAATTCTCGTCGACAAGCGAAAGTGTGCCATGTTTGAGGAACCCGCCCGGCATACCCTCCACGTGCAAGTACGTCACCTCTTTCATCTTCAAGGCGGACTCGAGGGCGATTGGGTAGTAGATACCGCGTCCCAGAAACAACCAGTTGTGCATGTGTGCATGCCGGTAAGCAGCGGCACGAATTAGCCCTGAGCGTTCGTTCAGCAGGGTTTCGATTTCTCCGGGCAAGCGATGGAGGGCATCGCAAGCCGCTTCTTGCGAGCCCCGACTCAGTTTGCCCCGCACAACGCCAAGCTCGATTGCCAGCCGGGTCAACAGCACCATTTGCGCTAAAGCTGCCTTGGTGCTGACGACGCACACCTCGGGCCCCGATCCCTGCAAGAGGACGTGATCCACCAACCGGGCAATCGAGGAGCCGACCACGTTCACGATGGCGGCGGTTTTCGCACCCCGTTCCTTCGCGTGGCGCAAGCTCATCAAGGTATCGTACGTTTCGCCCGACTGGGAAATCGCGAGCACTACGGTATTAGGGTCGCTTTTGTCCAAGTATCGGAACTCGTCGGAACTCACCGGAAGCACATCGACGTCAGCCAGCTCCGCGAACAGATACTGCCCGTACAGCGCGACATAGTAGGTGGTACCCACGCCGATCAGGTAAATGCGGCGAGCCTCGGCCATCGCCTGCACCAGGGCGAGAATGGCACTATTTTCGATGGCCAGAGCGGCCCGTGCTGCCTGGGGCTGCTCGTGAATTTCTTTGAGCATGAAATGCGGGTAACCCCCTTTTCGGGAGAGCTCCGAGTCCCAAGGGATCACCATGACTGGTTTTTCGACCACCTCGCCATCGCGCACGCGTTTGATGGCGTAACTATCTTTGGACACGATTCCGTACTCCCCGTCATCGAGGATCACGGCATTTTTCGTGTATTCGATGAAAGCGTTGAAGTCAGAGCCAACGTAGTTGGCATCCGTGCCCACACCAATGATCAGGGGGCTTTCCTGCCGCGCGCAATAAATTCGATCGGAGTCGTGCACCGAAATCATCGCCAAGGCGTAACTTCCTTCGAGCTCGCGGAGCGTGGCGACCCAAGCTGCCTCCACGTTGCCTGTTCGCCGGAAGTGATCCTCCACTAAATGGGCGATGGTTTCCGTGTCGGTTTCCGAACGAAAGCGATGCCCCGCTTGCTGCAGGCGTTCGCGCAACGCGCGGTAATTCGCGATAATGCCATTGTGAACCACGGCAAAGGCGCCGTCGCAGCTCACGTGCGGGTGAGCATTTTCCCGGGTTACCTTACCGTGTGTGGCCCACCGGGTATGGGCAATGCCCACATGGGCTTCGAGGTTCCGCAGGTTGGCACGGCTATCCACCTCGTCTACCGTGCCCACATCCTTGCGCACCTCGATATGCCGATTCTCGACAAAGGCAACGCCGCAGGAATCGTAACCGCGGTATTCGAGCTGGTGCACGCCCTCGTACAAGCGATCGTGGATGGGGTGAAAACTTGCAACCCCGCTAATGCCGCACATAACGCTACTCCGCTCGGGGCACCGTGGTGTGATGCTCGATGACGGCGTCCGCCTCGACGATCGTTCCGGCTGCAAGCGTGTTGCCAGCCCCGATTTTTGCACGATCACCAATGAAGGACCCGAGCTTCTTCAGCCCTGAATCAACCTTGGAGCCACGAATGTTCAAGGCAATCGGTTGGCGGTCCAACGTCTCGTTCACCGTCATGGTTCCCGAACCGATATCCACCTCTTCACCGACCACGCTATCGCCAATGAACGAAAGCCGACCGATCCGGGCTCGTCCAAAAACCACGCAATTTTTCAGTTCCACTCCGTAGCCCACGATGGAACCAGGGCCCAACGACGAGTAACTCCGAACGAGCACATTGTTGCCAACGTAACAATCGCGGCCAATGTAACAGGGACCAGCCAGCACGGCCCCTGCGCGGATGGTCGATCCGGCTTCGACGCGAACCGGTCCGACGATGGTCACGTTGTTGTCCAGTTTCGCTTCCCGCGAGATGCGCGCCTCTTCCCACGTATCCATGACCAGCCGGTTCGCCGCGAGCACGTCCCATGGGTATTCTACGTCGATCCAACCCTCCTCCCAAATCGACGCGTGCACGCCCACGGTGGTGGTCAACCGGTCGAACACTCGCTCCATGTCCCGGCCCGCCTCCTCCACCCACGAAAACAACTCCGTGGGCAGCACGAAGAACCCGGACAACACGTAGTTACCCAACCCTGGGGTCTGCGGCTTTTCGATGATTTTCGTAATGCGTGTGCCGCTCAAATATACGTTACCGTACCGGCCCGTTGGTGGCCCTGGCAGACACACGCCGGCAATCGGGCTCTTGAACGTGTTGAACGACTGAAGGAGTTGGAGAAACGGGTTGCTAGAAGTAACCACGTCCCCGTACACCAGAACGAAGTATTCCGCCGGCGTGAATTTGCTGCGCGCGCGCAAAATCGCATCGGCAATACCCTGAGCGCCTTCCTGGCGCACGTAAGTCAAATTCAAGCCCAAGCTAGAACCATCACCGAAGGTGTTCTCCACCACGTGGCCATGCTGGCCGACAACGATGGCGATGTCGGTAATCCCTGCTTCCCGTAGGTGCTGGAGCGTGCGGCGCAAGAGCGAGCCACCGGCCACAACCGTCATGGCCTTCGGGCGGGTGGCCGAAAACGGCACTAGGGTACGCCCCGCACCACCAGTCAAAACTAGAGCCTTCATGGAGTTGCTCGCCGCCCTCCCTTGTCTGCCTCGATCGCCACCTCGGGCTTACCACCATAATCCGAACGTGCGGCATTTCTCAAGCGCCTCGCGACGTCGCCATTGCCCACCTTGACGGCCGCTACTTCTCCGGGCATTCTTTGCCCATGAAGTCACGGGGCATGGGAACTTACTGGCTAAAAGCTTTGCTGTTCACCACCACCCTTCTTGCACCCGTTGGTTGCGTTGGGTGGGAACAAACTCGGGTTCGTAAGAACCCCGTCCTTCCCGACGAATACATCATCGAAAAACACGGCGTCCGGCAGGGCACGGTTCGCCGCAATCCCGTCTTTCGCGACCAGTGGGACGTGTACGACAACACCGGGCGGCGGCTGGAATCGATTCGCCCCAACCCTGTCTTCAAAGACGAATTCGACATTTACTCGCCTTCAGGCAGGCGAGAAATGACGATCCGGAAGAGTCCGGTTTTGAAGGACGAATTCGACGTTTTAGACACCACCGGCCGCCGCACTCACCGGGTACGGCCAGACCCAGTACTTCCCGACGAGTGGAAAATCGAAGGTTACGACCCGTAACCTCGACACAACCGCTTGACTCCGCAACCATTTTGGTCCCGCACCGCGACCACGGAATAAAATGCGACTTCATTCGCGGCCGCCCGGCGAAGAGAACTGGGCCGATCGTGGCCAACAGCGGGCCGCGGAAGCAGCCGCCCACGTGGGTCACGCGTCGTCATCGCGAAAGAACTTGCTCACACGCGCTTGCAGCCACCGCAGGCTCGGTCTTTACGGGAGAAGTGACAAAGCACCCAGTGAGATAGCGCCGCGCGCCTTAGCGGCTGAACCGCTCGAGGCTGGACTACCGGAATCCGCCGCGCCGTGCCGCGTCAGATGGCCCGACCAAGTCCGGCTGCGCGAAGGACCGCCTCGTCCGGACCGCGGCCCGCGCAGCAGTCGGCAAGCTTGCCATCCATTACCACCGCGGGAACCGAGCGGACGCCCAGGCTTTTCGCCCGCTTGGCAACGGTCGGCTCGTTCATGTCGAGGATGCTCACCTCACAGGACGGGCATGCGATGCGCTTGACCAGTTGAACCGTGTCCTCGCAGGCGGGGCAGCCCGCGCTAAACACCTCGATCTTCCTCTTCATCGCCATGCTGAACCTCCTTCTACCGTGCGTTCTGGGTGTCCATCGCCGACTCCTGCGAAACGCACGTAGGGCAGGAGACGACGCTTTCTTTCCCTTTGGGCCACGCGTTCCACACCGACGCGCCAACGAGCAGTGCGATTCCGCCGTACATCGCAGCGTCGGACTCCAAGACAAACTTACCGAGCAACACGACAACGACCGCCACGAGCCCCGCGGCAAGTGGACCGTATCCCCAGCGGGTTCGCGCGCGGAACGCCAGCGCACCCACGGCCAGAAGCAGGAACGCTACCGTGAGCGCGAACAGGTACGCCGTGTCCAGCAGGAACCCCAGCCCCACCGAGCTGAGCAGGCCCGCATACGCTGGCCAGCATGCGGGGCACGCAAGCTTAGGGAGAAATGCGAACGCGATCCCTGGCGCGGTCGCTAGAGAACTTTGCCATCCCGAAGACAAGGGCTTGCTGATCGGCGATTGGCTGCTGGCGGCACGCAAGGCCTGTGCAATCTGTTCGACGGTCGGAACGCCCTGGAGCAAACCGGAACCGCTGCGATACAAACGGCAACTCGAATATCCTGCGCCGGGTGCGACCCCCGCGACATCGCGCCCATCCACAAGGATGGTTGGAGACCCGTATCCACGGGCGTAGGCCGGGCACTCCGGTGACTTCTGCTCCCACTCCGTCCACGAAGGTTGAAGCCCGACCAGGCGGAAAGCCTCGAGGAGCACCTTCCTGGCAGCGTCGACGTTCGGACAAACCTTGTCGTACACCAGCTCGACACGAGTCATGATACGTCTTCCTCCGAACCCATGGCCTCCAGAATCGGGCACTGGCTCACTGGCCCGCTACCCGAGCATTCGCCGATGAGCTTGGTCAGGGCCCTCCGCATCGCCTGAAGCGTTCGGACCTTGTCGTCGATGTGCTTCACCTTGGCCTTCGCCCGCTCACGAATTTCGCCACATCGGGTTCGAGGCGTGGCACGAAGTGCAAGAAGCTCCTTGATCTCCTTCAGCGTAAACCCCAGCTCCTGCGCCCGCTTGATGAAGCGCACCCGCAGCACGGCCTCCGCTGGATAAGACCGGTAATTCGACCCCGTGCGAGGCGGCCGGGGCAAAAGTCCCCGGCGTTCGTAGTAGTAAACCGTTTGCACCTTCACGCCCGCTTGCTTGGCAACTTCACCAATCTTGAGACCTCGCATCGCCGATCTCCTGCATGCAGTCTACAGCCTGTGCTTAGGTATAGGGTCAAGCCCTTCGACTCCTTTCTCGAAGAACGACGTAGAACTCACGAAAACCTCCAACCGCTTCCGCACAACAACAGGTTCGCCCGGCAGTTGACTCTGTGGTCCGCTGCCGAACCGCAGGCTAGGCAGCGGTACCAATCAAGCGTCGTGTGACACCGCTGACTATGGCGAAAGCAAGGGCTTTCCGCCGCTCCTGCCACGTTTTCAGACCAAGATCGCTCCTGAAAAGCGGTGCTGATCGAAAGATACAACGGGGAAAGGAACGCACCAGGCTCGGAGCACCGGCGTGTTGGTCGCTACATCATCGCGGCGCGCAAGCGCGGCGTCCAATTCGAAGGCCTGGCTGAGAGTCCCAGCGTGCTGGTTTCCAGGCTGTTCGCCAAAGGCCAGCGGGTCCTTGAGGAAAACGGCATCGTCTACGTGGAGATTGCCTCCCTGCTGAATGGATCGCCGTGCGACGACACCACCACTCGTTTGGCGAGGCATAACCCCAAATTGCGGGCCCGGCTCCGCTACACCCGCGACATCTCTACCCGCGTCGCACCACGCCCCCGCGGGTCCATGAGAAGATCGGGCGTTTGGCGCTCCAACCGTGATCGCATCCCACCGAGCGCGGGCATGAGCTCCTGCAATCGCTCTTATCTCCGTGGGATACGGCATCCGCAAAACTCTCTCGTGGCCGCTCTTCCATGAAGTCCACCTACCGTATCTGGTTTTGAAGATGCGCAACCCCTTCGCTCACCGAGCGCAACCGCAGCATCGAGCGCGGCCGGTGGACCATCGAGCCCCATCTGCTCCACCGGGGCGGGCCGCCCGACATGGGATTCTCACCTACCTTCATCGGCCAGGAGGACGTCGTCTTCTGCGAGGATCGTCCCGGTAGAGCTTCTGCCCACGCGTGCGCGCCGCATCGAAACCTAAAAGCTGGGGGTATCTCAACGACCAGGGCACCTGATGCATCTACTGGGGCGACAACCAACAGAACATCGCTGGTGTTGGGATCGGCACGCGGGAGCGCGAGGCGCCAGCCCAGGATCCCTTTCCGCCCGCCCTCAGTGCAATCGTTGGAGGTCGCGGGGGATCGCAGCACCGACAGCACTCGTGCTGTACGGTCCGCTTCACTCCAGGACGGCAAGGTCTCACGGCCCAGTCCAATTGCCGGCTACCCTGCCGGTAAAACTAAGCCCAGCGCCAAAACCACTTGTTGACGGTCGAGAAAGCTGCCCGCTCGGACACCCAGGGTTGCGGGAGTTTACCAAGCGAGCGGGGCAACCAACTGCGTCCCCCTTGCTTGCTTTCTTTCAACCTCACCCCACGCAACTCAACATACCGTCAATCTTGACTGTTATTGTCCAGCATGGCAGGTAGGGGTTGTCACGACGACCCACTTTCGAGTGCAGAGGGTGAGTATGGTTACGTCATTGTTTTCCGCACTGATCGTTGTCGCCTCGTTGGCCCTGACGATGTACATCGTCTCTCTGCTGCTGTCCGCGGCAGCGGAACCGCTGGAGCAACTCTGGGAGTACCGCCGCTTCGAGCAGCACCGGCGGCAGGCCAGCCAGTCTGACATTTGGCTACAGTCGGGCGCGTTTGACTTGGCTCTACAGTCCTTGCGAGCCGGTTTTTACCTGCACCCGGTTCGGCAGCGCCGCTTATCTGGAGAGATCGTCAACCACCACGCCGCTTTGCTGGCGCGCCTCATCGCGCTCACCCACGAACTGTGCGGAGGTAGCGTACGACTGTTTTCCCTTGCACGGGCAGATCGGCTTTTGGCAGATCGGGCGGAGCTTCAGCGGCGCTTTCTTCGGGCGTGCGAACTTTCGAGCCCAGCACAACAACGTCAACTCCTCGAGCAGCTCGAGCGAAACAGCCACGATTTGCGTGCGGCACTCGACCAACTGTTTGCAGAAGTGCAAACGATCGTTCGCACTCGCTCCGCGAAAGCCACGGTCGCACGCGGGCACTAGGCGGTCTTTTCGAGGAGTACTCAAAAGCCATCGCGGCTCGGTGCTTTTGCCTCTGATCGCGGGCGAGGAGGTGTTTCCTTCGTCAGCCGAGTGCGTTTCGGGTACCGCTCCCTACCCCCCAAATTCCGCCGACGCAAAGCAGCGGCGCCTACCAAAAGCAGTCGGGAACAGCGGCCGTGCGGCCGAGCACAAGGTCCAGTTGCGCTAATTCGCGACGCCAGTAACACAGGGTGTGGGCCTTTTGCAGGTAACCGTATTGGTAGAGCGTGGGATTCCGCCCCGCGGCTGTCAGTCGTGCTCCCATTGGGTCCAGCAAGGCTGCATGCCGCCGATCGACCACGGACTGGGCCCGCGCAAGTGTCTCCAGCGCGGTAGCCCGCAACCGCTGCGCCGTGTCGGCATCGCCTCCGGCCACCGCCAGCGCCGCGCGATAAACGCTTTCGATGAACCTGGCCCGTAAGGGCTGCATGGCCAACCCGTCGGAAAGCTCTGCCAACCAGAGATTCTCCACTTCCCTCACAGCACCCTGGAACTCCGCAACAACCCGGTCCGATTCTTCGGCCAGCACGGCTAGCGGCTCGAGCACACTCGCTGCAAAACGCGCCCTTTCGTCTTGAGACCAACGCACGACCTCGCGCAGTTCCGGCCGGTCCGGCTGCGAGTGAATTCCCAGGCGGTCTCCCAAGTCGATGATGGCATCTCGGCCTGCCAAATATGGCGCCAAACGTTGATGAATGGCTGCGCGAGCCTGCAGTTCTGCCAAGCGTTCGACTGCACTCGCCGCAGCCAAACCCGCTGGTCCCATGGGTTCGAAGATGTACCTCGCCAGTTCTTGCCACTGGTTGGGCAAGTGGAAGGACATCCACAAACTCGCCAAGTCATTTTGCCAGTACCCCCACTCCCACCCGGAGGAAAAGATGACGTTGGCACGCAACGACGAGGTCGGAGCAAGGCGGCGAATTTCCGCCAAGTCGAGCCAACGGGAGCGGAGGTAAACCGGGAAATACAAGGGCACCGAGTTGTCAAACGCAATCCAATAGGCCGACTCGGGATGATAACCCACCGGAACGCCTGCGCGGAGTTTGGTCAATAGGTACTCGCGATGCTCGGCAAACTCGTCGTAGTCGTACGCCCCCGCCGCAGGCTCGAACAAATTAAAGTACATCACGGTGTGCACCCACGGCTCGATCGGCACCGACGCAAAATCGACGAGGAAATAATACAGTAGTTGTCGTCCGCCGTACTCCACCCGCAAGTTTGGGTAGTTTCCCAAGTGCACGGATGCAGACATCTGCACCCCCGGCGCGACTCGTTGCAGCGTGTCATAAGCACGCTCCACCATCCGCACAAACGCATCAGGGCTCTCGCCGAAAAATTCGCCAAACGAGAGCATCACCCAGTCGAAGCGCGCCGCATTGAAAAGAAGCCGCCAACGGTTGACCATGGTTGCGTCCGGATCGGGGTCATCCGGGCGATCGAGGAGGTCGAAAGCGTTTTGCAAGTTCGAAGAACTGAACAATTGCACAGCGATTCCCACCTGCATGCCGCGGGCATGCGCCGCGTCGACGATCGCTCGGGTGTGAGCGGCCCATTGCTGGTAACGCTCAGGGTCGCGCGCAATGTCGTTGAGCGCCACCCACTGCACGTAATTGCCGCGGTTCCACGCCACCCAGTCGAGAGTTCGCTGCGCGCGTTCGAAGGCCTCAGGACCCGTGAGCCAAAAATCGTAGAGCGATTCAATTGGGTGAAGCGTATGGAGTTGTAAGCCCCGCAAAGGGATTTGCGGCTGCTGCAACTGGCCAAACGACCGACCCGCGCCTTGCAAGTCGAACACGGCCGGCACAAAGGTACGAAATGGGTGCAAGAACCGCACGCCGAGACTTTCGAACCACGCCGCTAGGCCAAACACGCAACCCAGCACATCTTCTTGTCCGCAGCGGACCACAGCCGAGGCTGGCACTCCCTGCAAGCGAAAGCACTCCCGACACGGCAGATCTTGTTCCACCAACACCTGCAACTCAGCTCCGGAACGTGGAGCGTGGCCGGATCCTTCCGAGTTCTCCACGCGCACGTTCAGCGGGACGGAAGCAACCATCTCCCCAATCCGCTGCCGTAAACTCTCCGGCATCCGAACAGAAATCGGCGTTGTCGCTGGCAGGGACGCTTGCTCAACCTCACCATCGTCCCCACATCCGACACCAAACCACAGGATAAACCACAGGCACAGAACCCACCGACTTGCCCGCCCCACCACTCGTCCAACTCCCATTGCGTTACCCCAGCAATCCCCGGTTGCAAGTGCCATTATGCCCAAGATTTCTAACTCTGCAACCACCGTCTGTCACGGTTCAACGTGTGCGTTGCTTCACTGCCGTCGGGCCCCCACCAAGAAATCGGTTACACACGCCAACGTCACCGACCGGATGCCCATGCTCTCGATCCGGCTGGCAAGCCTTGGCGATGATCTCGAGCAGGCAAGGTCTCAAAGCCGTCAGAGGCACGGTACTTTCCATACCCTCGTTCCGTGGCTGACGGCACATAACGCACAGCGGCGTGCGGAGGAAAACGGCGCGCGGCCTATTCCCTCGCGTTCTGCAGAAGAATCCTGAGGCGCCGAGTGTCGCACTAGAGTGCCTGCTCGACGACGCGGAACTCCTTTCCCGCCCTCGAGCGAGAGCCGGTCGGTTCGCCTCCGTGCGACCGTGCTGGCCAAATCCCTTTGCACCGAACCTGCGTGCCAGGCTAGGGAGCAGTCATGCAATTTGCTCTACAGCGGGAGTGGGACGTCGCGATCGAGGCAGCGAGGGCGGCCGGCGACGTGGTGCGCCACTACTATCGCCGCAAAGTCAGGGTACGCTACAAAGAGGCCGGCAAGCACAACCCTGTGTCGGAGGCAGACCTGGAAGCCAATCGGGTGATCGAAAGCCACCTCCGCGCCACTTTCCCCGAAGACGGTTGGCTCTCCGAAGAAACCCGCGACTCTCCAGAGCGCCTTCAGAAACAGCGGGTGTGGATTGTCGACCCCCTCGACGGTTCGCGGGAATTCCTCGAACACATTCCCGAGTTCGTGGTGTGTGTAGCTCTCGCCATCGAGGGACAACCTGCTCTGGGCGTAGAGTACAATCCAATTCGCGAGGAACTTTTTGTTGGCGCTGTGGGACGGGGCGCCTTTCTGGGCGAGGAGCCTGTAAAGGTCTCCACAACCCAGACCCTCAGCGAAGCTCGTTTTCTAGCGAGCCGCAGCGAAGACCGGCGCGGGGAGTGGGACGAGTTCAAAAGCGAAATCCGGGTAGAGCTAACCGGCAGCGTGGCTTACAAGCTGGCGCTCATTGCCGCAGGGCGGGCCGATGCCACTTTTAGCCTCACTCCCAAAAACGAATGGGACATTTGCGCCGGTGCTGCACTGATCGAGGCTGCCGGCGGCCGCATCACCGATCGCTTTGGCAATGCGTTGCGTTTCAACCAACGGCACACGCGCCTTCCCGGCATCATTGCCACCAATGGCCACCTTCACGAACCAGTGTTGCAACTCCTGGCGCGACACGGGAAGTTGGTGGAAAAAGCAAAGGGCTAGTTTCAAACCCGAGGCGAGCAGCGCGCGAACACCCCGCGGCGACAAGCTCGCCGCAGCAATTTCTCTTCTAGAACAAGACCGGCGCAAATTCCTCTGCCGGCCGACGCTCCCGTAGGATCGCGAGCCGAGAAAAGCCGCCGTTGCCCCAATGCTTCCGCGCTCGCCAACGGCGGCCACAGCATAGCCGCCATCGATAACGGCCATCGAACGATACAATTGGCGGTCCAACTGCAGCCAACGTTATTTTGTACGCCGCAATCGCAATCTTCATTCGGCAGGAGGTGAACCGTATGCTGACCGTTGGTGATCGTTTTCCCCATTTCCAACTCAAGGCCGTGGTGAGCCGTGAGCCTGGGCGCGAGTTCGCCGAGCTCACAAACGAAAGTTTCCCTGGAAAGTGGCTTGTCGTGTTTTTCTGGCCCATGGATTTTACCTTTGTGTGTCCGACAGAAATCGCCGAGTTCGGCCGGCGCGAAGCGGAGTTCCGTGCACGCAACGCGCAAGTCCTTGGCGCTTCCACGGACACACACTACGTGCACCTTGCCTGGCGGCAGCAACACCCCGAGCTGCGCGACCTGCCCTTTCCCATGCTCGCGGATACCAAGCGGGAACTCAGCACCGCGCTGGGCATTCTGCACAAAGACGAAGGCGTTGCCTTGCGGGCGACATTTATCGTCGACCCGGAAGGCGTCATCCGCTTTGTGAGCGTGAACGATCTCGCCACTGGCCGCAGTGTCGACGAGGTGCTGCGGGTACTCGCCGCACTTCAGACCAATGAGCTCACACCGTGCAACTGGCGACCAGGGGAACCCACGCTCAAAGTGGCGTAACTCGGCCCCCTGGTAACGGCCACGGTTGTCTGGCAAGAGGCAGGGGCAAAGGGAGGTGTCGATAGGATGAGCGAGCCGTGGTCGCGACGTTCCGTACTCAAACTCGGGGCTGCCGCTGCCGTAACCTTTTGGGTACGCCGTGCCTCGGGGGAAACCGCACCCTTTGCCCTACCTCCCCTCCCCTGGGAGGAGAACGCCTTAGCCCCGACCATCTCGGCGCAGACGATTTCGTTCCACTACGGCAAGCACCACCGGGCCTATGTGGAGAACTTGAACAAACTGGTCGCGGGTACCGAGTTCGCCGACTTACCCCTCGAACGGGTCGTGCAGCAAACAGTGGGAAAGCCTGAGAAGGTGGCCATCTTCAATAACGCGGCGCAAGCTTGGAACCACACATTTTACTGGCGGAGCTTGAGCCCGAAAGGTGGGGGCAAACCAACCGGAAAACTTCTGGAACAAATCGAGCAAGACTTTGGCGGATTCGACCAGTTCCGCGCAAAGTTTGCGCAAGCCGCTGTCGGCCAGTTTGGCAGCGGGTGGGCTTGGCTGGTTAAAAGCAGCGGGCGCTTAGAAATTCTTGCCACGCCCAATGCCGACACGCCCATCACGATGGGGAAAACGCCGCTGCTCACCATCGACGTGTGGGAACATGCCTACTACCTGGACTACCAAAATCGACGCGGCGATTACGTGAACGCCGTGATCGACAAACTCCTCAACTGGGAATTTGCCACCCAGCAGTTCACGTCGGCTTAACTTGGGCAGAGTTTCCCGAGCCAACGGCTTTTCAGCGGGCTCGACCGAACCACTGACGCACCCGCTCGGCAAGCGACCTTGGTTCCTCGCGAGCCTGGAAGGTCGTCTCCACCCGGTATACACGCTGGCCACGCCGCACTACCCACGCCACCGTGTTTTCTCGGGGGAATTCTGGTCCCCACAGCACTGCATCGAAGGAAAAGACGCTTTCTCCATCGAGCACAGCCACCATGCGCTTTTTCCAGGTTGCCTCCCAAGCCAAGTGCTTTCCGTCCGGCGAAAAGCGCGGCCGCCAGGCCTCGGAGTACGCTAGCGGAAACGCACGCCCATCGATGAAGTAACGCCACGTCGTGCGCTCCACATCATCGGCTGCTGCGTAAGCCAGCCGCCGCCCATCGGGGGAAAATGCTAAACCCCAAACCGCGTAGTACGGCCCCCAGCGCACGCCGTCGGACACCACATCCAACAACACGTCGCGGCTAACCGGCAGCGCCCGCCAGCACGGAAACGCGACGCGTGCGCCATCGTCGGAGAGCAGCGGCGGTCCCTGCTCCCAAAAGTGCTCGCACACGGGTTCCACGGCTGCACCGCCGTGCACTACACGCCACTGCGTTTCCTGCCCTGGAACCTTTTCCCACCAAGCCACCTGAGGGGCTTCGTCTGCACTGGTCAACGACCCGGCCAGGATCGTCGGCGAAGTTCGAAATTGGTCGAAACCAACCGCAAAGTCGCCTTCCACGCTCCACACATGCGCGAAAGAGGCGAGACGTTGGTCGTTGCGGTACACCGCCCAGCCGTCGGCATCGTAAACCAACGTGACCAGGCTACCGTCTTTCAAGTACACTGCGCGAAATTGGCGCAAGCCAGGAGGTCGGTTGGACAAACGCATCGGTGGCGACGCCTTGTCGGGTGGGGCAGGGGAGAGAATCCGCCGTTCCTCCCCATCGACAACCAACACATGCTTGCCGTCTTCCCGCTCTGCAACAAAGGCAATGTGGGTTCCATCCGCGCTCAACGCCGGGACAGAAACGTCGCGGAACCTTCCGATCAAGGCGCCGTTGGAGATCACGCCTACCAGGGGTGGGCTACTTTCTGTTTGCTCTCGGGGGGCGAGGCTGCACACGGTTGCCCATCGACGGCCGTTTCGGCTGAGCCAGAAGAGGTTTGGACCCATGCATTCCGTATCCACGACGCGCCCGTTCTCCACGATCACGAGCTTTTCCGCCCCAAGGCGCCGCTCGATGGCCCAGTAAATCCGGGTGTGGGTCTCGCGCAGGAACACGGGGTTGCCCACCTCCTCGAACTCTGGGTCGACCCCGTCCCGGAACACCACGCGTTGGCCAGCGGTGGTGCGATCGACGTAGGCGTAGTGTTCCCCGTCGGAACCAATGGCCAAGCTCGTGCGGCGTGCGCTTCCGGGTAAGCGCACGAGCTCTTTCACCACGGTGGCTTTTGTCGTGCTCACGCGCGAATCGTTTTTCGAGCACGCAGCGGTGGAAGCAATCAGCGCAAGCGCTAGCGCGGTTTGCCTTCTCCAACGGGCACTGCTGGCGATGGGGTACCAACGGCGGCCTCCCGGAGTTCGGAGTGATCCCGTTTCGTTCCACCCGCTGGCAGTGGAGTGGCTACGACTTTTCCTCGGGTGCATCACCAGACTTACGCCGCCCAAGTGTCTCGATCGGTTTTCCGCCTGGGGCCAGCCCTCACTCCGGCGTATACCGGATCAGAACCCGCTTGCCATCGCGAAAGCCATGGCGAAAGCTTTCTTCGTAACGCGACCATCCGTCGCGATACTTGGTGGCATATACCTCGAGCATTTTCTCCACCGTAGAGGGCTCGTCGACGATGGCCCCTTTTGCATAAAACGTCGGCCCATCGGGCTTACCCACAGCAATCTTCGCTCGCGGCCGCCCCCAACGGATGCGTTTGACCCGCCACGAATCCGGCCGAGTGCCAACGTAAACAGCGCCCTGATGATACAAAAACCAAATCTCTGCCGGGCGGCTCCACGACCCATCCTTGCGCTGACTGGAGATGTAAACGTACTTGCTCGACTCCAATGCTTTGACCAACTCGGGGCTCAAGCCTGCCCGGCTGGGGACGGGAAGGGCGCAGGAGAGGAGGAGCAACAGGAGAGTAGTCCACAGGAACGTACGCATCATCACCGATCCTCTCTTTCCAGCCATGTGCGTGCTTTTTGCCGAGTTCGAGGGCCCGACTCAAGACAGCTTGCGCTCACCGAACTGCTGCCGAAGCTGTTCGCGATACGGGCGGCTCAAGGGGAGCACATTGACCGCGCCGGTGAGGTCGTTCAGATCGACATACACCTCGGTTTCGTAAACCTCGGTGATATTCTTGTAGGTAATCACTTCCTCGGGAGTGCCGGCGCAAAACACGCGGCCCTGGGAGAGCAACACCACTCGGTCGCAGTAAAGGGCGGCCAAGTTCAAATCGTGCAAGACGGTCACGATGCTCCGTCCTTCCTCAGCTAGGTCGCGAAGCAAGTCATAAATGGCAACCACGTGGTGCAGGTCGAGAAACGCACTCGGCTCATCCAGCAACAACACGGGCGTGTCTTGCGCCAAGGCCCGCGCCAACACCACGCGCTGGCGTTCACCCCCGCTCAACTCTTGCACCATCCGCCTCGCCAAGTGCGCGACACCCATCCGTTCCATGGCTTCTCGGGCACAGGCAATGTCGGCTTCCGACTCGAAAGCGAAACCACCCAGATAAGGTGCCCGCCCCATCAACACCATTTCCATCGCCGTAAACGGAAAGTCCACGTGGGTTTCTTGCGGCACCACGGCAATTTGGGTGGCAATCTCCCGCGCGCCGAGCCGCCCGAGCGGCTCGCCCCACAACTCCACCACTCCTCGCTGCGGTTTCAGCCAACCGCTCAACAATCGGAGCAGTGTCGATTTGCCGGAACCGTTGGGGCCAAGAATGCCCAAGATTTGCCCTTTCTCGACTGTAAGGCTCACGTCGCGCAGCACCGCCTCTTCGCTGCGGTAACCAAAGTGCAAGTTCCTGGCTAAAAGCGGAATGCGGTTGGGGTCGCTTTGCGCCATGGCACCTGTTCATGGCACTCCGGGTGTTTCGTGCAAGGGTGGCATACGAAACCCGTTGACCTGCCCATGCCTTTTGGCCATCGTGGCGCCCGATGAAGAGGTGGCCGATAGTTCGGAGGGTGGTTGCGGCATTGGTGGGTGGCGCGCTTTTGTGGCTGCCTTCCCTGGCACGGTCGGAACCGTACATTGCGGTGCGCGAGGGGATGCGTTGTAGTTCTTGCCATACCAACGTCACCGGTGGCGGAAAGCGCACGGATCTGGTGAGTACCCATGCCAAGGATTTGCTGCACTATCCCGATTTCCTCGGACCGTTTTCCCGTCCGCTCGAGTACTTTACCGGCGAGATCAATCCCTACCTCGCTCTTGGCGGCGACCTCCGCACGAGTGCGACCTTGATTTTCCAGTCCCTCGGGGCCAGCGGCAGGGTGCGCAACGACCAAGTGTTTCGTGGGCGGCTGGAACAGACCCGACTCGAGACGACCCAAGCAACCCTTTATGGGGAGCTAAAATTGATTCCCGATCGAGTGACCTTTTACCTCGATCAGCGCTTTCAACCCACCGTAGACAACCGCGAGGCCTTTGCCCTGCTGAAGGGATTCCTTCCGTGGAACGGGTTTTTCAAAGTCGGACGCATGTTCTTGCCCTATGGCCTCCAGTTGCAAGACGACGAAGCGTTCATTCGTGGCGGGCGCTCGCGCGGCTCGAGCTCTGCTGCCAGCGGTTTCAGTTTCAATTTGCAAGAGCCGGGAGCGCTCGTGGGCTTCGAGCCGGGCAACTGGTCGCTGCTGTTTGCCGTCACCGACGGCAGTGGCGGCGACCGCGATGTTCGCACCGTCGGCACGGTTTACGCGGTATACGACGACGTTCCACTCCTACGCACCTTGTTGATCGGTGGCTCGGCATCGCGAGTCGCCCCGCCAAGCGGAGAAACCCTGCTCTTTGGCTTTTTCGCTGGTACGAATTTGGGCCCCGTGACGATTTTGGGAGAGGCTGACTTTCGCAGCGACAAAGGGCGCACCACGTTGGGTCGCCGCGTGGGGCAATTCCTCGCCTACGGCGAGGCCAACTATCTGTTATTCGGCTGGTTGAACGTGAAGGCCGCGATCGACTACGCCGACAGCGATGGACGGCTAACCCGGCAAGTTGGCGGAGTCACCGTTCTCGACACGGCCAACGATGCGGAGCACCGCGTGAGCTTTGGCCTCGAACCATTCTTGAATCGGTTCGTACAACCACGGCTCTTTTATCGCATCAACAACGGGATCCGCTCCGACCCCACTCACAATCAAAACGTGCTTTTGCTCGAAGCCCACGTGTTTTTCTAAGAAAACCTCGCCCTACGAACCACACGGACGGGCACGGCCTGCGCTTGGGCTCGCGCCTACGCACACCAGGCCACCACCGAACCAGGGGCACGACGGAAAGGCGCGGGCCTCCGTCGGGGCCGGCCTTTTGTTTTTTTCGCCGCGCATGGTGCCACGGGTTGCGGCTGCTTTTATGCGCGGGAGAGCCTGGCCTCGCCCACGCCTGCGCAGCGACCCGACGGTGCGGTTATAAGCAACGCCACACCCGTGTGGTTCGAGAAAGCCTTGCTACCAGCGACAACCGACGTAACCCTCGAAACACCAGGCATGGCCGCACACACGACGTGGGCAGCAGCCGAAAGAGTGCAGCGCAGTGCCGCGCAAGTGCCCGAGCTGCCACCGCATGACGAACACCGAGCGGGCAGCTTTTGGGGAAGTTGTGGAACCGTGGACGAGCTCCGTTGACCGCCGCGGATCGAAAGCAGCCGGCGCCCGAGGGCTGAGGCCGAGTGTCGCTTGCCACCCTGCTGTGTGCTCGTTAATCCCCCAGCGCATGGCGCAAAAGAAGTTGCTGTACAAAGTCATCTTCCAAAACCAAGGGCGGGTGTACGAGCTTTACGCAAAGAACGTGAGCCAGGCACCGCTTTTCGGTTTCATCGAGCTCGAGGGGCTCATTTTCGGGGCAAAATCCAACGTAGTGGTCGATCCTTCCGAGGAGGCCTTACAGCGCGAATTCGAGGGCACGGAGCGGACCTACATCCCCATTCATTCCGTGGTACGCATCGACGCCGTAGAAAAACGGGGGCAAGCCAAGGTGTATGCCTTGTCGGAAAGCGGGGGCAAGGTAACCCCCTTGCCGACACCGATTTACACTCCGGTGAAACGCGATTCTTAAGAGCGCGCCCGCGTTCAGGAAATTACCAGGCCAGCGTCGACGGAGAGCACCGCGCCGTTGACGTATCTGGCCTCGTCCGACGCCAGATAAGCCACGGCTGCGGCCACCGCTGCGGGCGGGGCTTTTTCGTCGACCAACTTGAGGCGCGTAATCAAGTCGATCTCCGCACCGGCTGGAGGACGAAACCCAGCCAAGAACGGCGTGTCGATTCCCCCAGGGCACACGCAGTTTACCCGAACACCGCGCCGCGCGAATTCTACCGCTAGCGCTTTGGTAAGTTGCACCACGCCTCCTTTGGACGCACAGTATGCTGCGCTGTACGCTTGGCCGATCAAACCGGCTGACGATGCCATGTTCACAATGGCGCCGCAGCGGTCGAGCAACGCTGGCAGCGCTGCTTGGCACATAAAAAACGTGCCCGAGAGATTCACTGCCAGCGTACGATTCCACTCCTCCACGCTCACATCCAAAGTGTGCTGAAAGCGGCCCACGCCAGCGATGTTGGCCAGTACGTCGAGGGCGCCGAAATGGTCCAAGCACGATTGCACACTCTGCCGCGCGCAGTCCGGTCGGCTAACGTCGCACCACTCGGCGTGTACCACGCCACCCTGCTCCCGGATCACCGCCACCGTTTCCGCGAGTCCAACTTCGTTGACGTCGGTGCAAAAAACCTTGGCTCCCTCGGCCGCTAAGCGCTCGGCTGTGGCGCGGCCGATGCCCGAGGCAGCGCCCGTAATCAAGGCTACCTTGTCGCGAAATCGTTCCATCCATGCCTCCGTCGCGTGCTTCCGGCGTCGCGCAAAACCGTTCTCGTGTCAACGCGGAGAATCCTCGAACCGCCGCCCAGCGCCTGGACGGTACCGGCACAAATCAACGAACGTTTTCCCAAGCCAATCCAGGTGCGGAAATCGAAAGTCGGAACCTTGCAAAGGCAAGATTCCATCGAAGGCTGCATGTCGAAGTCGCACTTGCGCAAGCCCACTAGAAGCGACACCGTTGGGTTGCGAACTCAGCGCACCCGTAGCCTGCCCTTTCAAAAATTGTTGTCGCGACATCTCCCTCGGGCGGCAGGACTGTCCGCACCTGCACGCGCCTGCGCGCTTACCAGCTCGCGCTCGGGTGGGCCTTCGAGACCACGCAATGGCGCCTGCGTGTCTGCCGGATGGCAGCAGCACCGATGCACCAACGCAGTGCTACTGCCGCCGCAGCCAGTGTGACCACCAGCCCGCACCGGGCCTACGCCGTGCAAAGCCGTCTAGGGCGTCGGGCTCGCACTCGCTTCCGGCGAGTCGTGCAGCGCCCTTCGATCGGTGCTTGGCGCTCTGGGGTTGCTTTCGTCCGCGCTCTTCCCCCCACCCGCGGGTTTTCCAGAAGGCCCGAACTCCTGAAACAGCTTCACCACCAGCGACGCTACCTCCCCCGGCTTGGCCGTGAGCACCTCCCGCCTCAATTGCTCGAAGCGGCGCGGCGACAAACGATGGGCCAGCTCTATCCGAGCTCTCAAATCCCGAACGGTGTCGTCTCTTACGAACCTCACAAACTCGAGTTCCTTTTCGCTCATCTCGCCCAACTTGGGGCCATACAACCGAGCAAGGTCGAAGTACGTGTCGTAATCGGCGTAGAATTTCGCTTTGATGAGCAACCACACTAGCTCATTTTCCGGATCGGCCAGCAGATTCCGCCACGCCCTGCTGCAAGCCTGATCCCCAGGTTCCTCGCCAAAACAACGGGCAGCCATGTAATAGGACAACGCTAACGGAGCCGCCAGGTGGGGGCTACGTCTTTCCACTTCTCTTGTAAAGGCGTCCCGAAACGCTCCGCACTTTTCTACGGTGCTGTCAGCAAGGCAAGAGGCTAACTTTTCGCCCACTTCAGGGCCAAGCTCGCTCAACGATCCTCTGGGAATTCGCAAGCTAAAGGGGCGCGGGGTTAGAGCTTGCCCGTTCTCGACCCAGGCCTTCCTTGCCATGTCGGCCCAGACTACCTGTTCGCGAAGCAACTCCACAAGTCCCGGGTCGCCATGTTCTTTCGCCTCTTCCCATTGGCGCACCGTTTCGTTCTGCAAGAGTTCGAACCGTTCGGGGTCCAGGCGGGCCGCAACCTCGAAGACGTACCTAGCTCTCACCGGGTCATTACCGCCCACCTGCGCCCGCCGCACCGCCCGGAGGTAGCTCCAAAAGATCTCCGTTTGCCGCTTCTTCAAAAGAGCCAAGTAACGTTCCCCCATCTGTCTTAGCTTGTCCTTCCAAACCTCTTGCTCCTTCATATCCCATTCGGGTGGGCTGTCGAAAAAGGGGTAATGATAGATGGCTCGCTGGATGGCATCGTAATGGTCCAAGGCACAATACGGGAAGAGCGCCCCGGAGCGCGTGCACATTTCGAACTGGAGCCGGTACACCACCAGTGCCGAAACAAAGCCATAGCCGGACAGTCCATGGAGCGGGCGCTCCTGCAGCGGCTTTTTCAGCCATCGTTCGAGGAGCTTCACGGAGAAGTCAACGCTGGAATCATCGCTCGCCCCACCTCGTTGAGGACCGCCCGCAAGTCCTGCAACCGCTACCAGCAACAGGGGCAAAAGCAAGCGCCTCATTGTCGTGTGCACCTCCTGGAGACTACCACACTCCCTCGTCACTGCGCATAGTACAACTGCACCTAGTCCCACCGGCAACCAGGGCACTCAGCACGCGTACCCTTCAGCACCCATTTCGGCACCCACGTCTTCCCATATGGCGGGCCCCAATCGTATTTGAAATAGTCCGCCTCGTTGCCCGGGGCCGGCAGGGATGCCGCCGTCAAACTGCGCACCGATATAAAATGCGTCGGCCCTTTCGGGTTCCCGATACCCGTTCTCAGGAACTCCTCGGCCAAGGCGAAATCCTCCGCGGTCGGAACGAGCTTCGGGTTCGGGCTCCTGCAGCCAACGTAAGCGCTGCACACATCCGCTACACTGGTAGTTCCCCTCCGTGCCATGCGGTTGAGCACCGTTTGCAAGATCGCTCGCCGCTCCTCCGCGCGGCACTGCTGCGAGCCACATTCGTTGGCCAGCAACCTCCCCAACATTTTTTCTCGTCCGTGTCCAACCCCGTCCCGGGCGACGCATCGCTCATCGTATCCGTGCGCTGCGCCACCTCCATTGCAGCGGAACCAAGGCATTATGTGCCAGCGCGCTAGCAGCCCGGCGACGGCGGGAATCGCTACATCCTAACGCGTCTTCCCACCGCCACCCTCTGCCTGCGCTCGGTCTTTGCTCGCTGGAGCGCCCCGGGGAGTAGCGTCGTCTCCACCAGGCCCCTCCGAGCCTCCACCCTCCCACCCAACACCCAACTCGGAAAACTCTCTCCCCCGCCGCCGCTCGGTCAAGGCATCAACACAGGCCCACCTACCTCCAACAGCCGGTAGCCCAAGGCGCGGGCCTACCTAGCTAGTCGGGGTCGGAGAAGGCTCGGGCCCACCGAGCCGGAACGGCGGGTAGCCCAAGGCGCGCTTGATTTCCTCCCACTCCACCAACTTCAGACGACCTCGAGCGTCGATAAAAAGGTACCCCGTGTCCCCACGACAGGGACCTACCGTGCCAAGCCTGTAGTACATCTCTCGCTGCAGCGTCTTGGGTCCCTCCAGCACCTCGTACCCTTTCGGAGCTTCCCCCTCCAGCACAAACTCGCCGCCCCACCCCGGACGGTACCGTAACCGCACGGTGCTGGCAAAAAAAACCGGCCTGACCTTTCTGATCTGAGGCGCAGCACCGTACTCGTGTTTGCGGTATGCAAAGGCTCGGGATGGGGATCGGCCGGGTCGTATGGGTAGAACATCAAAACCGAAAGGCCCGACGGGCGGGCATCTTCCCAGAGCTTGCGAACGCCCCTCACCTCCAGCACGATCGTCAGGTCGTCGAGCTGCTTCACCGTGCAGTAGTAGGGAGGGATGCAACTCCCCACCGGCAACAGCACCGCCAAAAGCAACCCTACGAGCCCGAGGTGCCCACGCTTACCACGGTTACGGTCCAGCCACACGGCGAAACTCCCAGTACAACCGTTCAATCGTACGCGCGTCTAGCCCGGTCTCTCGGTCCAAGAATGGCGCGCGCTTTAACACGAAATAATCCCCCACCACGGCAGCTTGCTGTTCGAAGTTGAGATCCCAAAAACTTCCGCGGAACGATGGCCCAACGACGTAGGGATCGCTCCCCGTCAACCACGCCCTGAGGTGCAGCCAGGAGCCGCGGAAGTTGTCGAGCAAGCCGTGCTGTCGCTGCCAAATGTACACGCCCTCGTGCACGAGTAAACTCAAGCGTCGTACCGGCGTCCGCCCTGAGTATTCCGACGTCACATTGATTTCGTAATTTGTTGATTTCGTAATTTGACCTCACCTGCCCGTCGGCAAATCTTTCGCCGAAGAAACCTTCGTCTAGCTTTACCCTTTCCCAATCGACACATTCCCCACGGATTCCTCTAGAGCTTTCCGCTCCTCTTCCGTCAGCGGCCGCGGCTTCGGATCAACCCCCTGCTGACACCTTTCTGGATCCCGCGCGGGGCAGTCGCCACCGGCTCTGCTTCCCAGCCTTGCCTCCACGGTGAAGTCTGCACGCGCTGCGCTCTGTGCTGTTACTCAAGAAATCTCTAGCGCGAAGACGCTTCCGTGCTGTCCCATCGTTTCGTTTACGGATTTCCCACCGGTGTGCCCGATCTCATCGGCCAAAGCGCCTCTGAACGATTGTGTAGTCCTTTAGGTCGATCGTGTAATGCACCCCTCCACCGAAGGTTAACGGCGTCCTCCCTTCAAAGATGTCGACTTCAACTTCGTCACCCTTTTTTCTGTAAAGCACACCATGGACCCGCGTCGCTAGCTCTGGAGCTGAGTAACCTCGGTCCCAATGCTTGTTCAACCGTTGGTAGTCCGTCATCGCCACCAGTAACGCAGCAGCGATTTGCGCCGAGAGAATGCCCGAGTCGCTCACGCGCTCTTCTAGCTGAGCTTGCGAGACCCGCGGATCCAGAAGCAACACAGCGAGCAGGGTGGTGCATAGGGTGATCACCCCCGCTAACCTTGCCAAGCACCTTCGACCGACTTCATATACCCTCATCTGATCGGCACCCTCCCAACGTAGCGCCCCAGCGTGAACTTGGGCTCGGGCAGTTCACCTGCAGGATAAAACCGCAAATTTCCACCCGGGGTTCCAAGGTAAGACCCGAGAAAGCCTGGATACCTCGCTCCGAGCTGGTTCGTCGCCCACACATCCGCCGGGGAAAAATACTCGAAGCCCGTTCTTGCACCGTGAGTGTGCCAAACCGCTAAGGGCCGTGCACCCTCTGGGAGGAACGCCAGCGCATCGTAAGGCGATGGACCCGCGCACACGGCGGCTCCGCCACACGGAGCCCCGAGGACGCCGGTAGTCGAGGAAATGCCCTCAGGCCCTTCAAAGATGATTCCTAAGTATTCCGTGTCGCTTTGAACCGAGGGCGGGTTGTGCAAGGCAACAGCATCTCTAGCTACTTCATCGACCTTGGCCACAGTCGGATGATTGGGATCGATGAGGCTACCGCTGGAAGCAACATCCGTCCTGCGTCCTCCGCCCAACGTCACTTCGCCGTCCGCTCTGCCACCTCCGTTGCCCGGGCCTTTCTGCGCCTCCCGTGCCATTTCGCTGCCAACGCCGTTAGCACGGGTACCACGGGCACCACGGCTGCCACCCGCAGTGAACACAGCTCCCGGAGAGAACGGTTCCCCGCGGGCGCGCCTGCGTTCACCGATCGCGCGTGCTTGCGGCCAAGCGTATGGAGTGCGGTAGCGGTGCTCCCGCAAGCCCGGCCGCAAGGCAGGGGCTGAAACGGGCCACAGGGGCATGGGTGGTACGAATGGGCGCGCGGTGCGTACCATGGCAGGGCTTAGCAGCGCGGCCGCACGCTATGGCGGCGGCTGAAGCGGCTGTGCTCCTGCCCGAGGTGATCCACACCATCCTGCTGTTACCCCCAACCAAGTTCAGCGGCGCACGAACTCATGGCGCCTGCGTGTCCGCGCAAACTAGGACGGCGGTGCCACTATGCTCCCACCACGTTGGATGTAGGCATCACGCCCTCCTACCGGCCGTTGGCGCCGCGCTCCGCTAGCGCTGCATCGTCGGGTTTAGCGTGCTGCGGCGTCGCCTCACTCCCTCTGGGCCCATTCCCCCTTCTCTCCACCTTCGCACTCCCTGTGCCTGCAGTACGCCTCTTTCTCTTGTGCTGCTCCTCCTCTCCCAACAAAATCTCCCGCTCGATACCTCGCGCCCGGATCTGCTTGATCTCGTACGCCTTGGCTTCCGCGTTCTCTGAAGGGGTGTATCCGGTTCCGTAGGTTGCTCGAGGCGTGACAAAGTATCCGTGTTCGTCCGTCTGGTACCGCTCCTCTTCTCGCTGTGGATCTTCGTCGTACTGGCATAACCACCAGCAGTGCAAGTTGACCTCGAGGATCTCGAAAGGGTCCTTCACCAGCACCCTCGTGCTGTCCTGGTCCACATTGAAGTCCTCGATCACGACGCGAACCTTGTTCGGATAATACCGCTTCTCCCCACGCCTCGCGCTCAATTCGTTAATCCTGACGCACCAGTTCCGCACCGACAGCACAACCCTCTCCACCATCCACTCCTTTTCCGGCGACGGCGGATCGATCGGCGGCTCCTCGCGCGTGCAACGCCAAGGCACCCTCACCGTGAACGACACCTTCTCCCGGCCCTGCAGTAAGCTGTAAGATTTTCGATAGAGTTTGTCCCTATCATCGCTAAGCCCCTCCAGAAGATGCGCGGCCACAAGGGCGTGCCCACGCCACACGACTAGGTAGTAATACCTATCCTCCAGCTCGCCCGGCCTGCACGTTCCAAGGCAGGGTCCGCAGATTGCCGCGTAACGCACGCGCGCATAGAACACACCCACCCTCGCAGGATCCTCCACCGCCTCCGCCACCAGCGGCACGCCGACACGGATAAGGTCGCACGGGGGGGAGCCTCCAACCCACCGCGCCTCCCGACAAAGGTCACGTTCCAGAGCGCTGCGCAACAGCGGCACATGCTGCTCTAACCGCCCAAGCTCTGCCCCAACAACCATTGCCGGCCACGCCCCGAGCCACCACGCCAGTAACCCCACTACGGCCAGGTGCTTGCTGCCCGTTCTGCTCGGAGACATCATCTCAGCCTCCCAGCAAAGAAGTCGTGCGCGAACCCCTTGTCAACCGGAACTTTTACCAGCTTCCCAGCGTCTAACGCCCTCTGCCATGATGGCGGTAGGGGTTGTGTCTTGAGGTTAAAAAACACCGCCTTCTGCGTACAACACACGCTCGTGCTCTGCCCCCTCGACACCTCCAACCATGCTAGAAGACTCTGCTGGTAGCCCTTTCGGATCGTCGGATCGGTGCCGATGAAGTTTCCACGAGAGCGGCGGTGTTCGTTCCACGGTCTGTTACCCTCACGCCCCAACGCGCCACTGCGTGCACCCCTCATCCCTCGCGTACGCTCTGAACGTGTTGCCGGGTCCCGCAAGGCACCTGGCGCAGCCTCTCGAGGTCTCCCTCCCATTCCAACTTCGTCTCCTCGGAATACTTGTCCACCGATACCCGCAGCTTCACGGCGCCCTGTGCATCCGCGTACTCCCACTGAAAGACGTAGTACCAGTCCTCCTCCGCCACCTCCCCGCCACCAGGGCGCATCTGCGACGCCAGATAACGCTGCGTAACAACACCCCAGTCTTCCTCCGGCACCAACTTCGGCCCCTGAAATGCATCCGGGTTGAAGCAAAGCCGCCTGGCCGATCGCTTGAGCTCCAAGATCGCCCGTTGCAAAGCTCGCCCCGGGCTGCATGGCCGCGGGTATCGTGACACTCTCCAAAGACTTCCCTCGTGCGCAAAATCCACTTCTCGATAGTAGCGGTCCACCAACACCCAGAGCTTTACTCTCCCCCGCGGATCGGAGTACTCCCACTCGAACAAATACGCCCAGTCGCACTCCCGTGCCAATTTCGGCCCGCGAAATATGTTTAGGTCTACCGCGCGCTCCTCCGCCACTCGCCGCGCCTCCGCAATCGCTAGCTTCTCCGCTTCCGCTCTTGTGGCGGGGTAAAGAACGTAAAACAAAATGTTCAGCCAGCGAAAGCCTACGGCAAGGAAAAGGAACGCCGCGGCAATCTTCATCGCTCGCCACATGGTCCCGAACCTCGCCCCGCCCCTGTTGGGCTTGCGCGCTCCTCGATCATCACGTCAGCAACTGACCCCACTGGCCAGCTTGGCACCCCTGACAGGCTAAGCCACCAGCCTTTCACCCAGACGCGCCCCACTCGTGCAACCCCTTCCCGATCGTTCGCTCTCAAGGGATTCACCACGAGCTGCAGGGCACCCGGCGCAGCCTGTCGAGGTCTCCCTCCCATTCCACCGCGGTCTCCTCGGAGTACTTGTCCAGCGATAACCGCAGCTTCACGGCACCCTGTGCATCCACGTACTCCCACTGGAAAACGTAGTTCAAGTCGTCCTCTTCCACCAGCTTCGGCCCCCGAAATCTACGTGGATCGAAGGAAAGCCGCATCGCTGCCAGCTTGAAATGCACCCTTGCCAGCTCCTCCGCTCGTTCGAGCCAAACAGGCGGTATCCGTGTGAGTCTGTCCCAGTCGCCTGGGAACGAAGCCTCGGTCCACCGGTCTTTCTTGCCAACTAAAACTTGCAGCTCGGCTCTACCCCAGGTGTCCGAATACTCCCAAACGAACATGTAATTCTCGGGATCGTCCTGCACCAACTTGGGCCCGCGAAACATGCTTAGGTCAAATCCCCCCCCCAACCTGCCGCTCGATTTGCTTGGTCGATCGCTAGCTTCTCGGCTTCCTCCTTCGTAAGCGGGTAAAGGAAGTCGTGTACAGTGTTGACCCCGTGAAAGGCTAGCCCAAGCAAAAGCAACACTGCCACAACCTTCATTGCCCGGCGCATAGTCTCGAACCTCACGGCGGCACAGGCACCGTGCCACGGAAGAAAATATCGAACTCCTTTCCCGAGCCCACGTATAGACGCAAAGCGACAGTCTGAAGGTTCCGCAGCCAATAGCCCTTCCAAGGCTTCATGTCGAAGTTGAACTTATCAGGTGTGATGGAAACAACCCCGTTAGGTTCCAGTTTCACCGTAATCGTGCCATGCACCATGAAATCCTTCCAGCGCGGTAGGGTAAACTTTGTGGTGGAGCCCACGCCACGAGGAAAATTGCTGGCGCGCAGGCCGGAAAGATCGAGCTTGTCCGCATCTACAGTGATAGGCTGGCCCTCTCCATACCTCCATTGCCACTTCGCTTCGCCAAGGGTCAAATAGCCGTCGCCGTTTTCTGGCTTCACCCTCAAAAATTCTTCCAGCGACATCTCCCCTGGTGACCCGTCGCCTTCCGGCACCGTCACCGGCGCCGACGCATCGCTCATCGTATCCGTCCGCTGCGCCACCTGCACGCCGCCCGGGCCCTTTTGCATCTCCCGTTGGGTTTCGCTGCCAACGCCGTTAGCACGGGCACCACGGCTGCCACCCGCAGTGAACACAGCTCCCGGAGAGAACAGTTCCCCGCGGGCGCGCCTGCGTTCGCCGATCGCGCGTGCTTGCGGCCAAGCGTATGGAGTGCGGTAGCGGTGCTCCCGCAAGCCCGGCCGCGACGCAGCGCGAAAATGGGCTGTCGGGTGTACGTGGCGCGAATGGGTACGGTGGTGCCGTCCGGCACCGCATTTCGCCACGCGCCGGCCTGCCCAGCACCGCCGGTGAAGATGCTCTCACAGCCTACGACGCGTGGGACCGGATACTTGCAGCCTGACCACCTTCCGGGCTGCTGCCAACGGCCGCAATGTCTCCCCGGTGCAGCTAGGATCCGCCAAAACGAAACCTCGTGAGAAGATCGTCGTCCGACACATTCTTACCGATGTGCCCCAAGGCCAAGGTGAGAAGATTGGCCTTGGAAGTACGCATGTGGAAAGCATGCCCGCCGTACAGCGGAACTCCGAGGATTCCCGTTACTAGAGACTCCGGTCGGCCCTGCGCTCGCTTCCTTCTGGCGACTGCGCTACACGCCGGCGCATGGCTGACGAACGTAAGGCAGACATTCACACCTATCGCCGTCGTTTTCGCACCTTCGAACGCCTACCCGCCGAGGGTGTACCACGGGAGGAAGTGCTCGCAGTGCTGCGCGAGATGAAAGAGCTCGAGGAGGCACGCTGGAAAGCGGGCTACGCTTCGGGAGCCGTGTACCACGGGGCCGACGAGCACGTGCACTTCCTCAACCAAGCGTATGCTTTGCACTCCCAGTCGAACCCACTCCATGTCGACCTCTGGCCCAGTGCCATTAAGTTCGAGTCGGAAATCGTCTCCATGGTCGCTCACATGTTGGGCGCTGGTGCTCCTGGCACGGAACCGGGAACTCCCGGGGAGATCGTGGGCACGGTGACCTCCGGCGGCACGGAAAGCATCCTGCTGGCCATGAAAACGTACCGCGACTACGCGCGCGACAAAAAGGGTATCTCACAGCCGGAAATGGTGGTTCCGTCTACGGCCCACGCTGCCTTCGACAAAGCTGCACAGTACTTCGGCATCAAGATCCACCATGTACCGATCGGGCCAGACTGGCGTGCGGACGTGCGAGCGATGGAAGCCGCAATCAACGACAACACCATTGTCCTGGTCGGGTCCGCACCACCGTTCCCTCACGGTATCGTCGACCCCATCGAGGAGCTTTCGGAAATCGCACGCAAACGCGGCATTGGTTTTCACACCGACGCCTGCCTCGGCGGTTTCGTTTTGCCGTGGGCGGAAAAGCTCGGCTATCCGGTGCCACCTTTCGACTTCCGTTTGCCTGGAGTGACCTCGATCTCCGTGGACACGCACAAATTCGGCTATGCCGCTAAGGGAACGTCGGTCATCCTCTACCGGGGCCGCGAGTTGCGTCGATACCAGTACTTCACGGCCACCGACTGGCCCGGCGGCCTTTATTGTTCGCCCACCTTTGCCGGCAGCCGGCCGGGAGGGCTCAGCGCCGCTTGTTGGGCTGCTCTCGTCGCCTTCGGGGAAAGCGGCTACCTCGAAGCCACTCGCCGCATTTTGCAAACGGCAGAGAAACTGAAGAAAGGCATTGCCGACATCCCCGAACTTTACGTGCTCGGCGATCCGCTGTTTGTCATCGCCTTCGCAGCTCGCGAAATCGACATTTACAAGGTCCTCGACGCGATGACCGATCGCGGCTGGAGCCTCAATGGGCTGCAACGCCCACCGAGTCTGCACATCTGCGTGACCCTGCGCCACACGCAGCCAGGCGTGGCCGAGCGGTTCCTCGAGGATTTGCACGCCTCCGTCGAATTCGTCAAAGCGCACCCGGAAGTTTCGGGTGGCCAGGCGCCCATTTACGGCATGGCCAATACGTTACCTGACCGCGGCTTTATCGCTGAAGCGATGAAAGATTACATGGACGGCTGGTACAAGCTGCGCTGACGGTCTGGCAGAGCACCCTCGTAGTCGGCACAGTTGCGGCGGAACCCACCACATGCCCAGCAGCTTTTGCGCTGGAGCAAGCGCGCACGAGTCCCACACACCGCCATCTCCCTACGCGCGAACTTGCCGGCATCAGGCGCGCCTGTCCAAAGGGGGCTTGGCTATTCAGTCGTACAAGCTCTTCGTCGTCACCGGCTCTGCCGGTTTTGGTTCTGCCACCTCCGGCGGTAAAACTGGCTCAGGGGCTTTGAGCAACGAAGCCAGCAGCGCCACCGCCAACGTAGCCGCGATGAAAGCCAGCGACCATGTGATCGGCACGTGGTAGATATCGGCGATCATCATCTTGACGCCCACGAACACTAAAATCGCGGCCAAGCCGTACGAGAGATAGGCAAACAGCAACATGAACCCGGCCACCACGAAGTAGAGGGCACGCAAGCCGAGAATGGCAAATGCGTTCGATGTGTACACGATGAACAAATCGCGCGACACCGCGAGAACGGCGGGAATCGAGTCGATCGCAAACACAAGGTCCGTGAACTCCACGACCAACAGCGTCAGAAACAGCGGGGTAAAGTAGCGCCGCCCCTCGTGATGGACGACAAACCGTGGCCCTTCGTACTCCGTGCGGAACGGTAAAACGCTCCGGAGCCAACGAATCACCGGATTGGCCATCGGGTCGACTTCCTTGCCCTGATCGCGCACGAGCTTCACCCCAGTGAAAATCAAAAACGCCCCGAACACATAGGTCATCCAGTGAAACCACTCGAGCAACCGAATCCCGGTGACGATGAACACGGCCCGCATCACCAACGCGCCCAGAACGCCCCAAAACAAAACCCGATGCTGGTAAGCGCCCGGCACCCGGAAAAACTGGAAGATCATGATGAAGACGAAGATGTTGTCGACGCTCAGGGACTTTTCGATCAGGTAGGCGGTGAGAAACTCGAGGCCACTTTGCGGCCCTCGCCACACGTACACCGCAGCGTTGAAAATCAAGGCCAGCACAATCCAAAAGGCCGACTGCCACAGTGCCTCGCGGAAGCGAACCTCGTGAGGCCGCCGATGCAGCACGCCCAAGTCCCAAGCCAACAGCAGGACAAGTAAAATTCCGAAGCTGACCCACAGCCACAAGTCTGTCATGTGCATGGTATTTCCCGATCCCACCCGACTCCCGAAGAATTCTCTTCCGGGTAACACACCAAAGTAGCGGCCGTTCGGAGGCGCTGCCACAACCTGGAAACAGAAAACGAGGCGTCCGCCTTGCCACCGTACCCGTGCACCCAACGCAAGGGGAGGTTCTGAGGTGCCAGTTGGACGAAAACCTGACCCGGTCCGACTTCACGGGAACTTGCCTCGCACGAAACCGAGCGAATGCCGGCCTTGCACGGCGGGCATGACTGCCATCACACCGCCGCTGGGGAAGTTCTCGTGATCTCCGTTTTGTCCCTTCGATGCGCATGGCAGGGCAAAGTCGGCGCGCTGGCCGCCGCGGGTCGGCTGTTGTGTCGCGTAATTGAACTGATAAACAGCGAGCCACGAGCGGAACGGACGACCCCATGCCTGTGTCAACCGAGCAACTCAGCGAATTTGTTGCCTTTGCCCACGTACTGGCCGATGCGGCAGGGCAAGCCATTCTTCCACTCTTCCGTGCAGCCCCGGAGACTCACAACAAATCCCACCACAACGGGTTCGACCCCGTCACCGCAGCCGATCGTGCTGCCGAGAAGGCAATGCGCGCCTTGATCGCACAACGCTACCCCGAACACGGGATTTATGGAGAAGAAGAAGGCTTGCGCAAAGGCAGCGCTGGTTTCACTTGGGTGCTCGACCCGATCGACGGCACTCGGGCATTTTTGACCGGCATTCCGCTGTGGGGCACGTTGATTGCCTTGAACGATGGCGGTGCACCGCTACTGGGGGTGATGGACCAACCCTTCACTGGTGAGCGTTTCGTGGCCAGTGCATTGGGCGCTTGCCTTTATCATCGGGGACGCACCATCCCGCTGCGCACACGCCCTTGCGCAACGCTGAGCGAGGCCAGGCTCCAATGTACGCACCCTGGAATGTTCGATGCCGACGAGCGCCTTGCGTTTGCGGAACTCGAGCAACGGGTCCAACTCACACGGTTCAGCGGCGATTGTTACTCCTATTGCATGGTGGCGCTCGGGTGTATCGACCTCGTGGTCGAATCGGGCTTGCAGCCGTACGACGTGCAAGCCTTGATTCCCATTGTGGAGCGAGCTGGTGGTGTCATGACCAACTGGCGCGGTGGCGACTGCAGCGCGGGCGGGCAGGTAATCGCCGCGGGCGATCGGCGCGTGCACGCCCAGGCACTGGAAATTTTGGAGCGTGTGGCACGCAGCTAAGCGTTGGCCGAGCGCACGCGCGCTTGCGCCTCTTTTCTCACACCCGGTTCAGCAGCTCCTCGCCCCTGAGCCACCGCTGCAAATTTTCGAGAAACAGCTCGCTCACGCGGCGGCGGTTGCCGCTAGCCCCCGCTGCGTCGTGCGGGGAAACGATCACGTTTTCCATCTCCCACAGCGGCGAACTTTGTGGCAACGGCTCCTCGAGGAAAACATCCAAGTATGCACCGGCAAGGCGTCGGGCACGCAAGGCTTCGATCAAAGCGGGTTCGTCGACCACAGCCCCGCGACTCACATTGATCAGGTAGGCACTGGCAGGCAGAAGTCGCAATCGATCGGCGTCGATCAAACCGCGGGTTCTTTCCGTAAGCGGACAGGTGAGCACCAGCCAATCCGCTCGCGGCAAGGCCGTGTCGATGGCGTCCAACGACACGCTCTCATCCACGAAATCCGCTGGGCGTGCCTCGCGGCGAACGGCAACGACTCTTAGCCCGCAAGCTTTCGCCAAGCGGGCCACCTCGCGCCCGATGGCGCCGAGGCCAACGATGACCATGGTTTGGCCCTGCAGGTCTTTGCGGTGCTCGCCGAGGCGTTGCCAACGCTTTGCCCGTTGAGCGTTCAGCCACTGTGGAAGCCCCCGGGCAAACGCCAACACTGCAGCCAAAACCGTTTGCGCTACCGCGGCTGCATTAGCGCCCGCGGAAGTGGTGAGTAACACTCCCCGCTCTAACAAGGCGGCGAACGCTGGATGATCGACGCCAGCGTTCGGCACATGGAACCATTTTAGTCGGGGCGCGCGCAACACCACGCCAAAGAACCGGCGCGTGAATCGCGGATCGACCTCCCAGTAGCCATTGAAGGTAGCCACGGTGATCCTGGCCAACACGTCATCCTCTACTCGTTCCTCCCCAGTGGGCGCGACAAGGAACTCCACCGGGTGCCCGTGGGCCGCGCACACCGAGCGCACACCTTCCCCGTGCGTTTCGAAAAATTCGCGGTTGGCAAACAATCCAATGGGCTCTCGCTGTTCGATCGGCTTCTTATCCATGGGCGCGGCGGATTCGTTGATTCGTCCACACTAACACAACCATTGCTGCCATAATTGCTGCATTCAAAAGATGGGGACCGTGACGATCCACGCTGTAGAGCGCGGTTCCCAACATGGGTCCCACCACGTTGCCAATCACGGAAATGCCACCGAGAAGGCCAGCAACCGAGCCTTGCTCGGCAGGGGTAACCGACAGCGACGCAGCGGCTGCGGCTCCGGGGCGCACCAGCCCCATGCCTAGCCCAAGCGCTACCAACGCGAGGAAATACACTGCCAAAGACGCGCCCAGGACGAACAACAAAAAAGCGCCCAGCATCAGCAGCGTTCCCACCCGCATCATCGAGCGCGGCGCCGGCCGGAAGCGTTGCACAATGACCAACTGGGAAAACAGCCCGGCAACGGCGAGCGCAACAAACCCCAGGCCCGAATACTGAACGGTCGTGTGCGCGTCGAGGCGTAGCGTGTCTTGAAGAAAAAACGCCAAGGTAATGATGGTGGTGGCGCGCACGGCTTGCAGGGCCGTGACCACGGCCAAGAACGGGAGCACCCGCCGATCTGCCACGCGCATTCGCGGAGGCCGCTGCGGCCGCTGCTCTCGTGGCAGCTCGGTTTCGGGCAAAAAGTTCCAAATCGTCCACGCGCTCACCACTGCAAGGGCGGCGGCGAAATACAGCGGGGCGACGATGCCCAACGACGCCAGCGCTGCTCCCACTCCCGGGCCCACCGTTTCCCCCAGGCCCATGGCCGCACTGACTAAAGCCACGCCAGCGGTGCGTTCGCTGCGCGAGGTGCGGTCGGCAATGTATGCTTGCGAGGCTGGTCCGGTTCCAGAGCCAATCAAGGCAAAGATGCAGCGAGAGGCGACGAGTAGGGGATACACCACGTGTGCGGGCAACCATTTCTCGGCGCCAATCCGAATCACGGTTGCCAGAGCTGCCATCGAGGTCGCGTAGCCCAGGAGCCCGATGAGAATAATTTTCCGGCGGCCGGTCACATCGCTTCTTCTTCCCCACCAAGGGCTCACGAACACCCATAGGAAGGCCGAGGTGGCAAAAATCGTGGAGACCTGGAACGGCGTGATCCCAATCTCTCGTGCGGCTGGCGGCAAAATGGAGAACAGCATCGATTGGCCCATGCCCACGCTCAACAAGCACGCAAACAACAAGGCAAACGCGCGCTGGTTCGACGCGCTCATGCAACCCAGCCCTCCGAAAAACTACGGCGGCATGCCCCGCGAGCACTCACGCGCGGGCCCGCCCCTAATCCAAGCCCGGTTTTGGAGTGGAAAACGGCCCTAGAGACGTGCGTTTCCTTACGGCCGCGGGCCGGTAGGCACGTCTTTAAAGGGAATCCCCTTGTCCACGCGGATCTCCGGTGGCAACCCGAGCACGCGTTCCGCGATGATGTTGCGCAGGATCTCGTCGGTTCCTCCTGCCAGGCGCAAACCTGGTGAGCCCAGGTAGGCCAGTTGCCAGAGGGCACCCTCGGGAGCCTTGCGATCCAACAAAGCGGCAGCAGCGCCTTCGAGATCGAGTGCAAAGGCAGCCATATTTTGGCGCAAGGGCGCCCCGACCAGCTTGCCAATGGAACTCTCTGGACCTGGGGTTTGTCCGCGCGACAGGGCTGTTTGCACCCGATAACTCGTATACTGGAGCCCTTTGGCACGCACGTAAAAGTCGGCAAGGCGTTGGCGCACGCCCGCGTCTTGGATGGCGGGTTTCCCGTTCCACAACACGGTGCGCGCCAGCCGGAACAAGTCGCGGAATTCCGGACCACCAGCACCGCCACCGATAGCATGGCGCTCGTTCATCAACGTCGTGAGCGCACAGCGCCAGCCATCGTTGACGTCGCCAATCCGATTGCGGTCGGGCACGCGCACATCGGTGAAGAACACCTCGTTAAAGCTCGACATGCCGTTCATTTGTTTGATGGGCCGAATTTCGATTCCTGGGGACTGCATGTCGACGATGAAGTACGTGATGCCGCGATGCTTCTCTGCGTTCGGGTCGGTGCGAGTGACGATCATGCCCCACTTGGAATAGTGGGCACCCGTGGTCCAAATTTTTTGGCCATTGATGATCCAGTCATCCCCGTCGCGCACGGCCGTGGTGCGCAGTCCGGCCAGATCCGAGCCGGCGGCAGGCTCGCTGAACAATTGGCACCAGATTTCGTCGCCCCGCAGCATCGGCGGCAAATACCGGCGCTTTTGCTCTTCGGTGCCGTGCACCATGATCGTCGGACCCAGCATGCCCTGCCCAATGGCGAAGATATTCGGAGGGGTTTTAAAGCGCGCCTCCTCTTGGCTCCAAATCACGGCCTGGATTGGCGTTGCGCCGCGTCCCCCGTATTCCTTGGGCCAGGTAATGCACGCCCATCCTGCATCGGCCTTCTTGCGCTGCCACTCCTGCGCCTTGCGCACCATCTCCGGGTCGAAGCGCCCTTCGAGGCTGGCGGGCTGCTCGCCCGGGGCAAGTGGCTCGGCATTCGCTTCCAACCACGCACGAGCCTCGGCTCGAAATGCTGCTTCTTCTGGGGTGTCGTTAAAATCCATGGGACTTTCCTCCACTACATCAAGAAGCTTCTTCCCGCCGTTCCAAGCAAGTCACCAGCCGCTCTCTCCACACCGGGGCTGGCCCCAGCACGGCCGCTAAATAGCGTGCCCGGCGGTAAAACAAATGGGCGTCGTGCTCCCAGGTAAAGCCCATGCCGCCGTGCATCTGGATCATTTCCTTGCTGGCTAGTTCGAAGGTGTTCGTTGCCGACACACGCGCCCCGCAAGCGGCCACGGCCAGCTCCGGCGCCTCGTGACTCAAGGCCCATGCGCCGTAGTAACAATTCGACCGTGTCAGCTCGAGCTCCACGTACCAGTCGGCGAGCCGGTGTTTCAGCGCTTGAAACGATGCAATGGGACGGCCGAATGCGTAGCGGTTCAGCGTGTACTCTCGCGTAATCTCGAACGCCCGTTGTGCTCCGCCCAGTTGCTCGAAGGCGTAAAGGACGGCCGCCCGGTCGAAGATGTGCTGTAAGGTGTCCCAACCACACGGCCGACCACCCAGCCACTCCACTGGCGCGCGCTCGAAGCGCAAGGCGGCCACCGAGCGGCTTGGGTCGAGGGAGTCCAGATGCTCCCGCTGCACTTCGCGCGTGTGCAGGTCGACAATTGCCAAGCCAAAATCGCGCCCGCTCTTAGCGGTGACCAGAGCGAAGTCGGCAATCTCGCCGTCTGGCACCGGGGTTTTCTCCCCGCTGAGCTTGCCGTTGCGGACCGTGCTTTTGAGCGACCGATTGCCGGGGTCGCCCGCCCCCTCGAAATGTGCCAAGGTACCAATCGCTTCCCCGGTGCTCAGGCGCGGCAAGTAGCGTTGTTTCTGTTCCTCCGTGCCCGCCACCAGCAGCGCCTCGGAGGCCAGATAGACAGACGAGCCAAACGGAATCGGCGCAAGCACCCGCCCTAGCTCCTCGGCGATCACCGCGAGCTCCAGGCGACCGAAGCCGGCCCCCCCGTACTTTTCCGGAATCGCCGTGCCAAGCCAGCCCTGCGCTGCCACCGCTTGCCACAAGGTGGTGGAATACTTTCCGTCGGTTTCGAGCACTTGTCGGCACAGCGTAAGCGGCGCCTCTTTGGCCAGAAACGAACGCACGTTTTCCCGCAGCAGTTTTTGGTCATCGGAAAAATCGAAATTCATGGCGAACTCCTTACGGAGAAACAACCGTTATGAAAAGGGGGTTGCGGCCCACAAGAATTGGCAAAGCCACAAGAAGGAAGACGTGCGCTCCCCAAGGCACGCAAGTCTTTCCACCACCAAGGTTCGCCGGGCTTTTTCCGTTACTCCACTCGACGAATGCAGACCAACTCAGAGGCGCTCGCACCTTCGACCGGGGAGCAGTTGCGAACAACCGCGATAGAAACCTGCCGAAAGTGAGGAAGACAGCCTGCGCATTCGTTGCCGCGTCCCGCAATCGTGGTGGCCCCTCGAGGAGGCACGCTCCCATGTCTCTCGGGCCGGTTCGTCTCGGAACCAAGGCTGCTGCGCGGCGCGACACTCCACACATGCACGCCGTCGAATTGCTGTTCCCGCACTTGGGCCCGCTGACGGCGTACACCATGCCAGAGATCAAGCTCGGGCGTTCCCGGCTTCGCTTCCCAGGCGGCTCGTTGAGCTCGATTACGCTGACCGGCACAACAAGAACGCACTGGACCTCGAGCTTATTCAAGGATGCGGCGCGACGCCGCAAACCGCTCACGCTGCACGGTACTCCCGACCTTTCCAGCGAGTGCGGGTGCCGCGGTAGTAGCGCCAGGCGGAGAGCACCGTCATCCACAAATACAGAGCTGCAGCTACGGGTAGGGTTAGCGCCCAAGGCCAAGCGCACCCTAAGTAGCGAACGAGGGGCATGTACGTTCGTACCATGGCGAGGAAGGCGACTGCGCCCCACCAGCGGGCGGCTGATCTAGCGAACAGCAAGGCGCTCATCGGCCAGACGAAAACCAAGAACAGTCCGAGCACGCACGCCCCCAGCAACAGCGGGTTGTAACCGAGCTGTGTGTACGCGCTGCGGGCAACCATATCTGCCACTGCCTGCACGGAACCGTAACCGCGGGTCGACTGCACCCCGGGGTGGTAACCAAGCCAAAGGCGGCCGCCAGCGCGCTTGCAGGCACGGGCAAGGGCAACATCATCGATCACGGCGTCGCGAATCACCTCGAGTCCACCAGCGCGCTCGAGCAGCTCGCGGCGTACGAGCATGCAACCACCCGCGGCTCCGGCATCGGGGCAGCGGTCGTTGCCAATGCGGTGAAACGAATAGAGCATCGCGAAGAAGTAGGTGAAGGCTGGAATCAGGAGCTTTTCTGCCAGCGTGTCGGTCCGCAAACGGGCCATGACGGAAACGAAATCGCGTCCGTGCCGCTCTGCCGTCGACAGCAGGCGCTCCAGTACATCCGGTTCGTGGCGAATGTCGGCGTCGGTCAGCCACACCCACGCGGCTCCCAACCGTGCAGCCTCCTCGTAACCAGCTCGTTGCGCCCATACCTTACCCATCCAGCCGGAAGGAAGGGGCGGCGGCTGAACGAGGTGGAAGCGCTCTTGCGCCCCGTACTCTTCTGCCAATTGCTGGGCCACTTTGGCTGTGCCGTCGGTGGAGTGATCGTCCACCAGCACCACTCGAAAATCCGTGTAAGTCTGCCGGAACAGCAGCGGCAGCGTTGCCGGCAATTCTAGAGCCTCGTTTCGCGCAGGAACGATGGCGACCACGCGTCCCCACCGGCCCGCCACAGGCGCTTCGAGCCTCGGCTCCACACGCCACCGCCGGCCAACCAGAGCATAGGCCACCCACCCAAGTGCAACGGACAGTAACAACCAGGCCATCACTGGCTCTTGTTTGTCAGAACATAGCAACTCGCGAAAGACAGGAACGGTTCTTTTTCCGCAGCAACTGCACGGGGAGATGTTCGAGCATGTGACTATCGAATCCTCGGCCACCATGGCTCTGGCGCGGGCATGTGATTCGGCCGCCGTCAGCAGCCGCCAGGATTATCCCTGGAAAGCGAACCGTAAGTGCAGCGGGTCATCCGCCGCTTGCAGCCGTAACCGTGGAGCCGTGGGAACGCCAACGATGCCGCGGCCACTGCCAGGGCTGTGGACTGACAAGCCGCAGCCACGGGCTTAGCGGAATCATTCCGCCCGCTTGCGTTGCGCCAGAAGGGTAGTCTCCCATTGGGTTACCTTGATTGCCCGGGGTGGGTCAGTTACGGTGCAGCAGCCGTACGGAAAGAGGTGCAGTGGTGGCTAGAAAGACACTGTTTTTAAACCCACCGTCGTTCGACAGTTTCGATGGCGGGGCCGGGTCGCGATATCAGGCCCGACGCGAGGTGCGCTCGTTTTGGTACCCCACGTGGCTGGCGCAAGCCGCAGCGTTGCTGCCTGACAGCACATTGATCGACGCGCCACCGCACGGCTTATCGATCGACGACGTGGTCCGGCGCGCTGCCGGGCACGACCTCGTCGTGATTCACACCTCTACCCCGTCGCTTCGCTCCGATGCCAAGATGGCGGCAGCCCTCAAGCAAGCATATCCCGGAATCGAGATTGCCTTCGTGGGCGCTCACACCATGGTGCTGCCGGAACAAACGCTGCAGCAAGCGCCAGCAGTCGACTTTGTCACGCTCGGCGAGTTCGACTACGTCATCCGTGACGTGGCCGAAGGCCGGCCTTATCGGGAAGTTCCCGGCGTGGCTTACCGAGCCGAAGACGGCTCGATCGTGCGGACCGGTACGCGGCCGCCGATTCACGACCTCGATGCTTTTCCGTTTGTCGTCGACGTTTACAAAAAGCACCTGACGATCGAGAACTACTACATCGGCTACCTCCAGCACCCCTACGTGTCCCTTTACACGGGCCGCGGTTGCCGCAGTAAGTGCAGTTTTTGCCTATGGCCGCAAACCATCGCGGGGCACGTGTATCGCACGCGCAGCGCCGAGCATGTCATCGCGGAAATGGCACACGCGCAAAAAATTTTCCCGCAGGTGCGCGAGTTCTTTTTCGACGACGACACGTTCACGGACGATCGGCCTCGTGCCGAAGAAATCGCCCGTGGGCTTGGAAAACTCGGCCTCACCTGGTCGTGCAACGCAAAAGCAAATGTTCCCTACGAAACGCTCAAGGTGCTGAAAGACAACGGGCTACGCCTTTTGTTGGTCGGCTTCGAGACCGGCAACCAGCACATCCTCAACAACATCCGCAAGGGAACTCGAATCGACCGCGCTCGCGAGTTCATGCGCGATTGCCACAAACTCGGCATCCTGGTTCACGGCACGTTCATCATCGGCCTTCCAGGAGAAACGGAAGAGACCATTGCGCGCACGCTGGAGTTTGCCAAGGAACTGGATCCCTACAGCCTCCAAGTTTCCCTCGCGGCACCTTATCCGGGAACCGAGTTGTACCGCCAAGCAAAGGAAAAGGGCTGGCTGCCACCGGACAAAGAGGATGACTTGGTGGAAGACCATGGAATCCAGCAAGCTGTGCTCAACTACCCAGAGCTTTCCTCTGAGCAAATGGAAGAAGCTCTGGAGCACTTCTACAAGGCCTTTTACCTCCGGCCTCGGCCGATTTTGCGCATCCTTCGCGACATGTTGAAGGATCGCCGTGTTATGGTGCGCCGCTTGCGGGAAGCACGAGAGTTCTTCTCGTTTTTCGCAACGCGACGCGAGCCGACCGCGGCAGCGTAACGCACACGGTCGTCGAGTTCGTCTTTCATCTAGGCTCGCCCCAGCCTAGCGAAGTTCGCACGAGGAAAGCACCGCAACCGATGCCGTTGGAGCTCGCCATTGCGCTTTCCGCTCTCGCCAGTGCCGCTTTGAGCACGGGTCTCTACATCATGAAGGTTCGAGCGGTGGCGCTCCCCTCGCTGGGAACAGGGTTTCGCTGGAGGGCGTGGCTTGCGTTCGTGCGGGACCCTGGCTGGCTTTCTGGCCTCGGGCTGCAAGTTGCCGGCTATGCACTGTACTTTTTCGTGCTCCGCTTTGCCCCGTTGTCGCTCGTGCACGCAGCACACACGGGTGGGTTGGTGCTTTTTCTCCTTCTCTCGGTGTTCGTTCTCGGCGAGCCAGCAGGCGCTCGCGAGTGGCTCGGCGGGCTCGCTGTCATTGGCGGGTTGGTGTGCCTCGGTTTATCCCTCGACGACGAAGGCTCGGCTTCGCCAACGCAGGTGGAGCTTTTCTTGTTCACTTTGAGCTGCATCGTGCTGGCAGCGCTCGCGGTGCTCACGGACCGAAGGCCCAATCGCCCGGTCGGTACCAGCCTCGCCGCCGGTTTGATTCTCGGCTTGGCTGGGGTGTTTGCCAAGTTGGTTGCCACCGCATCGTCCGTACCCGAAGCTTTGCAAAGCAGCGCGTTGTGGCTAGCGCTGGGCACCAACATTGGCGGCTTTGCCCTCATGCAAGCCGCTCTGCAAAACGGGCGCGGTGTTGTGGTCGCGCCGATCTTTGCGTTGCTGTCCGACCTGGTACCGATCGCCGCTGGCCTCATCATCTTCCACGAAGGCTTGCCCGACGATCCGGCGGCGGCTGCACTACGGTTGTGCGCGTTTGCCTTGGCTTTAGGTGGGGCCGCCGCATTGGCCACCTCCGCCGAGGTGCAGGCCGACCCTAAGCAGCCAACTGCGCGTAACTGATGAGTTCGATTCCCGCGCCTTCCAGCAGCACCCGAAGGCGCGGGCTCGTCAACGCACGCAACTCACCTTCGCAGTCGTAGTGGCGCGGACGCCACCGCAGCGCTTCTTCGTCCACGAACGAGGCGTGGGTATATACCTCGGTCGTCCCTGGCGGGAGACGCCGGAAAATGGCGGCGAGGTACTCCTCGGTCATGCGCCCCGACTGGTGCAACCCGAACATGTAGTCCGGAGAGCGCAGCCCCGCCGCCTCGAGCTTGGGCCGGGCATGGGCAACCAGGGCACGAAAGGTCAATGCCTCGGCTAGCTTCCGCCACCACTGCCACAAGCTGGCCCGAAGTGTGATTCCCAACGGCTCGCGGGGTAGCCGCAACGCTCGGATTCCATACTCCGGAGCCAAGCGCACAAGAATGTCCAACACCGTGGGATGCATGTGGATGTTCAAGTGCCCATCGACGTGAGACAACGACAACCCCGTGGCCAGAAACTTTTCCAGTTGCGCCCGGATTTCCCGCTCTAACTGGGAGCGCAAGCCCTTTAGGAAAAAGTAGCGCATGCCCGTGGCCACCGGCCGGTGGGGAAATTCTCCTCGGTCGTCCACCAGGTCCGGAACTTCCTTTGGTGGCAAGGTTGCCCGACCTTGCAACAGCACCAAATGTAAGCCCACGCCCAATCGTGGATATGCTCGCGCCAGCTCCACCGCCTCGGCAAAGGCAGCGCCATTCACCATCAAACTTGCGTTCGTCAGAATGCCTTTTTCGTGCGCTTCGACAATGCCCCGGTTGACTCCGGGGGAGAGACCAAAATCATCCGCCGACACGATGAGTCGGCGACGCCCCAGCCGACGCTCCTCCCTCAGCCCCAAAGCATTCACCTCAGTTCGGGGGCCACGCTCGCACCCTCGATCCATGCCTTCCACCACCAAAGCCCCAAACCAACGCCAGCCCAAAACAACTCGCGGAACCGGCGCAACACACCGGCAGCTAGTCCCTTGCCCGGATCGAGCCCGAGCAAGGTGAAAATCAAAACTTTCCCACCTTCTTGCGTGCCCAACTTCGCAGGGACAAAAAACAAAAGCCCGTCGAGCGTGGCCGAAAATACCTCAATGGCTAAAGCCAGCACCCAGCTTGGCGGCACGCCCAGGAGCCACAACACGAGGTACACCTCGATGACACCCAGCGCCCAACCCAAAGCAAAAGCGCTCACGGACAACGCGAACCGCAAGCCATTGCGATGCAACGCGCGGATTTCCGCGTCGAGCCAGCCAATGTGCGCCCGCCACTCGTCCGACGGAGCCCACCCAACTTGTTCCCCGAGCCGTAACAGCGCCGAGAACATCCCCCGCCGCTGCCACCACACCAACCCCGCAACCGCGCAAAAAAACGCTCCCGCGGTAGTCCAAGCCCCCCACCGGATTGCGTCCGGAAGCGCCAACTGCGTGGCGACGATAGCCAGGCCGAACACGATAAAGACCACCTGCCCCAACGTTTGCGCCAACTTGGCCACGCTCAGCGAAGCCACCACGGGAACACGCGAAACGTGCGGCCCGAGCATTTGCAGCCGCACGAACTCGCCACCAATGGAGGCCGTCGGCGTCACGTAGTTGAACGCATCGCCCGCAACCCGCGCGCGCAAAAGCTCAGCAAAAGAAGGCGCTAAAGCCGACTGCGGAAATGCCCATCGCCACCCTAACGTGTTGGCCGCAAATGCCAGGATCTCCTGCCCAAGCACGAGCACAATCCCCCAGCCTGCTAACCGCAAATTGGCGGCAAGGTCGTTCCACCCGAAACGGACAACCAAACCGACCAGCAGCGCTGCACCAATCAGCCACAGCGCCCGTTCGATCCAGCGAATCACGCTGCCTCCTGATGCCGCGGAGATTTTCCTCCGCAGAGCCCACAGCGGAACCAAACGTTGCAAGCCCATAAGGACGTTCCGGCAAACCCAAGCGGATCCGTGCGGCAATTCCTCGAATAGAGCAAACGATCGGGCAACATGGCCAGGGCTACGTTACGCCCATCGCCGCGAACAGGAAACCCACGAGCGTCCTTTCTATCTTGCATCGCTCGGCGACGCCTGCGGCTCAAGCTCGGTCTGCCCCTCGCGCCCGTTCTCCAGCATGGGCGCCGCTAACAGCAAGGCCACGACGGCAACCCCGTACGAACCAAATGCTGCACCCCACAAAAACCAGTGAAGCCGATCCGCTACGGCCAGGAGCAACAGGATGTAAGCGAAGTCGCGGTTCATCAGGGCTGCAATCCACCGTTGCGCCGCACGACGCCAACGACTGCGGCTGAAACTGGGTTCCGCGCCACCTTGACGCCGGAGGAATACGAAGCTGGCCAACCCGGCGCAAACAAAACCGCCGAGCAGTAAGAAGAGAAGCCAACCGTATGGCCCGTCGGGATGGGCGCGGGCATAACCGACACCGAGCCCGAGGAAAATCGCCGCGTGCACGATGTTGTCCGTGGTCACGTCGAACACTTCGCCCCAGCGCGAATCCCGATACGTCAGCCGTGCTAATTCACCGTCGCACCCGTCGATCACGCACGCGAACCAGAACAACACCGCGCCGAAGAGGCTAAACCCGAACGTTCCCTGGCTGAACAGCCACGCCGCCGCCAAGCCAACCGTGGTACCGAACACCGTCACGTAGTTCGGCCGTAACCACACCACGCGCGCGAGGCGGCGACTAATCGCCAGAGAAAGGTGCCGGTCGAACCAATGCGCCAGCACACCATCGCTAGCCGATGCATCGCGCCAAATTTTCTTGCACAGTGCCTGCTCGGCACGGTGGACCGAGTCTCTGGCCTCGATGCGCAACGCAACCTCGTCCTTCAGGGTCCGCGCTGCCGTTGCCATCGCCACCAAGCAATCCCAACGCACCTGCTGCTGCCCGCGCAACGCTGCGGCAAGGAGTTCCCATGGGCCACTCACAGCCACGGTCAGCTCTCCCGCAATCCAACGCGTGGCTCTCTCGCCATCACACGCACGGATCTCTTCGAAAACTTCTGGCGAAAACACGATGTCGCTGGGCACGATCGCCCAAGCCTCGTGCCCTTCGGGTAGCTCGGCCACAACTCGAACTTGTTGGAAGCGCGCATCTTCTTGCATCAGGGATTCGAGTGCGGAGCTTCCCTGCGGGGCCCAGACGACGATGTGGGAAAAGCCTGCCCGTTGTGCTGCCAACACGGTGCGCTGGACTACAGCCAGTCCGGCCACCCGCCAGAAGCTTTGCGCCACCGGAGGCAACACCAGCAGCCGTTCGATCGAACCGGCGGATTGGTTCACGGACACGGTACCACGACCTCGATCGCGCGCCCTTGCTCGCGAGCCGAGCGATACGCTTGCTCGAGCAGGGCAACGCACAGTCCTGCCTCGCACAAGTTATCGTAGCCAGCGCGTGGTTGTGCCAAAGCCGCACGGAACTCCGCGATAACACCGTCGAACCAATCGGGGTGATGCGAGCCGGCTGCTGGCGAAGGCAGATCCAGGCTAAAGGCACCGCGCGCACTTTGCACTTCCAACCTGGAGTTTTCCAGCCGCAACTGCCCGCCTTCGGCCACGATGGTCCACGAGGTGTGCCGAGTGCGGCCCGCCCAAGTGAGATGAAGGTCAGCCTTCAAGCACGGAAATACCACGCTGCAAAAGGCCGTATCCTCCACGAGGGCATCGACGTAACGCCTCCTCGACACTGCAGCAGAGATTGCCTCCGGCAACTCCCCCGCCAGTTCGGTGAGCAAATAAAACGCATGCCAACCGTGGTCGACCAGGATTCCACCCCCTGCAAGACGAGGGTCGAGCCGCCACGACCCAGCCGCTCCAGCAGCGCAGCCTGGGCGAATGGTCTTCAAAGAAATTTGCTGGATGGGTCCAAGCTGCTCCCGCTGCATCGCTTGCCGCAAGGCAATGTAAGCTTCGGAGAAGCGCCAGTTGTGTACCGTGTGTAACACCACGCCGGCGGAGCGCACGCACTGCTGCATGCGCACGAACTCGTCGAGCGAGGTCGTCAGTGGCTTCTCGCACAACACGTGGACTCCGGCTCGTGCTGCCGCCTCTACTTGCTCCGCGTGGCAACTGGGTGGAGTGGCGATGTCAACAAAATCGACGCACTCCTTTTCCAGCAGCTCATCCATCCGTTCGTACACCCGCGCCTGTGGCAGCAGCTCGCGGGCCAGGGCACGGCGGGAGCTGTCCGCATCGCAGACCGCGACGATGCGAACGTCTTCCTGGCGTTGCCACGCGGGAAGGTGCCCTTGCACCGCTACATGCCCGAATCCGACGAGCGCGCCCCGCCACTGCCGCATCACGAAAGACCTCGCACCAGCGGTGCCACCTCGGCACACGCTCCATCCAAAATCGCCACTCCCTCCAACGCTTCCGCCTCGGTTAGCACGAGCGGTGGGTTGATGCGCACGCGAGAGAAGTACCCCATGAACACAAGCCCGCGCCGCAGCGCCGCTAAAAATAGCCGTTCGGTTACCGCCGGGGGTAAAGGCTCTTTCGTGCGGCGGTCTTTGACCAAATCGAGTCCGATCAGCAGGCCGGTCCCGCGCACGTCGCCAATGAAGTCATACTTCTCTTGCAGCCGCCGCAGGCCCTGCAGCAGCACTTGCCCCACTCGGGCCGCATTGGCCGGCAGGTCCTGCTCCACGATTGTCTCCACCGTGGCCAAAGCCGCGCTAGCCGCCAAGGGGTTCCCTCCGTAGCTCGAAGACGAGGCACTAGGCTTCGAGAACGGCTCCGCTTGCGTGAGTTCTTCGCGGGCAATGACCGCGCTGACCGGGTATCCATTGCCGAAGCCTTTGCCGACCGTAACGATGTCAGGCTCTGTGGCGGTGTGCTGACAGCCGAACATTTTCCCGGTGCGCCCAAAGCCAGTGATCATTTCATCGCAAATGAGTAGCGCTCCGCACTCCCGTGCAATTTCGGCCACGCCCGGAAGAAATTCTGGTGGCGGAATCACGTTGCCGGCCGTGCCTTGCATCGGCTCCACCACGATTGCAGCCACTGCTCCTGCTGTATTGTTGCGGATCGCTTCTCGGGCAAACTCGAGACACAGGAGCCCGCACCGCGGGTACTCCAACTTGAACGGACAGCGGTAGCAGTCGGCATACGGCACCAAGTGCGTGCCCGCAGGCAACGGTCCCCAGTGCTGCTTCCACGTGTCGCCAATGAGTCCAATGACACCACCGGTCTTGCCATGAAACCCGCCCCAGAAGCCAACGACTTCGAACTTCTTCGTGTAAGCTTTCGCGAGCCGGATCGCTGCCTCCACCGCTTCGGCCCCGCCGCTGTACAGTTGGGTACGGGCATTCGGTAGTGGGGCCACTTCCGCCACCAGCCGCAACAACCGCACGCGCGCCCGGCTAGAAAAGCTTCCGACAATGAGCTTGTTCAGTTGCTCGGCCACTTGGCTAGTGAAGCGAGGGTGACTGTGCCCCAGGCTCGCAACTCCGACACCCGCGAAAAAATCCAAGTACCGGTGGCCATCGACATCAACCAGCCAGCACCCTTCGCCGTGACTGAATGCCACCCCCGATAACTGCGCGATGCGCTGGGAGCCGGGAGCCAAATACTGCTGTTCCTCTGCAACGAGGGCTCGAGACCGAGGTCCGGGGATGCGTTGTTTGTCTTCGTGCAACAGGTCCGACAAGGATGGGGGTTTCACGCCACTTTCGCCTTTTCCGTGCGGGCGTACGCGGCAATTGCTTCTGCCGCTGCCTGACGGCACGGTGCGTAGCTAGGCCAGTCGTTCAAGTCAATCAATTGACACCTTCCGCTCTCGTCCACGACACAATCCCCACCGAAAACTTCCAGACCTAACGCCGCTGCGCCGTGCCGTGCGATTTGGGTGAGTTCGCGTTCGACAGCCACACTGAGCGCATCCCCCTGAGCAGCAACGAAAAAGAATCGATCCGTCACGCCGTAAAACTTGACGGTTTGTCCCGGAACGTGACGCTGCAGTACCGCCAGAGCGATGCCGCGGGAGTGAAACCGATCGAGCACCTGGCGTACCCGATGAGCGCCGGCGACCAACTGCACATCCTCAGAGGCCATGGCGTGCACGTCGCCTCGCTTGACCCACACGCCTCGAGCATCTGCGAGCCACTGGGGTAGTGTGGCTACCCGAGTCGGAACGATCGCCGTCTGCGGAAAGCTGCATCCGGCTTGCTGCCAAAGAGTCACGGTTCGTACACGGTGACAGTTCCGCACTGCGGCCACCGAATTGATCACGCGCACTCCGCGGCGCTCCCAATCCTGCAGTTGCGCCAGCGCTTTCTCCCCCTGAGCCATGCTGAGCACGACGGTACGGCGCGCCAAGTCGGGCCAGCGACGGGTGCGCGGGTCGAGCACGTCTACCGCATATTGTTCCCGCCGCAACAGGCCCGCAACGCCCAGTAAAATGGCGGCGTCATCCTCCGCCTTGCCCGGCGAGAACTCTGGCTCGCGCAACACGCAAACAAAGTCAGGCATACGCGGGATACTCTCGATCAACGAACTGCGCAGCGATGGGCAAATCCTCCGGACGATCCACGTCGATGCACTTCCCCACGGGGATGGCGCGGATCGGCACCCGTGACTGCAGCAGCAGCCCAAGGAACTCCCGCAACGCCCCGAGCTCTGCTGTTCGCGCGGCCTCGGCAAAGTGAAACACGCTACGCCGTAGGAAGTACAACCCGGCCGTAACCCAACCGCTCCCTTGCGCCGTGGCACCAAGAGCCACCACCCGCCCGTCGCTTTCGAACGCAACCCAAAGCGGCTTTTCGTCTTCGACAAACGTCGTCACCGCTAACGCCACCTCGGGCACCGGATCGCCAAGCGCCGTGATGCAAAACTCTTTTACCCGGTGGGGTGCGATCAACGTGTCTGCCGTAGCCAGGAGGAACTCCTTCTCCTGCAAAACAGGCTCGAGGGCAAACAAGCTTTCCATAGAATTGGGGGTGTCGCGATAAACGAAAGCAAACTCCAGCGCGGGCCAATGACGTCGGCAGTAAAGCTCGACGGCCGAGCCGCGCGTGTTCAGCACGGCAGCGACGCGTGTGGCGCCGGCATGACACAACCCGCGCAGCACGTATTCCAGCAGCGGCCGACCGGCTATCGGCACCAGAGGCTTCGGCAACAGCCATCCCGATCGACGCAGCCGCTCGCCTTGTCCCGCGGCAATCACTGCGGCTTCCAAGGTAAGTATCCTTCCAACGCTGCCAGCGTATCGATGCGAATCACGTCAGGCGGCAGGCAGTCGCAACCAGACTCTTCCCCCGAGCTGAGCCAGGCGGCCTTCATCCCGGCATTCCTGGCGCCGTAAACATCGTGTTCTAGAGAGTCACCGACGTGCACCACTTCTTCGGGCCGAAAGCCCAGTGCTCGACAGGCAAGTTCGAAAATCCCTCGCTCCGGTTTGCGTGTGCCCACCAGAGTGGAGTCCATCACAACGTCGAACAACGGCGCCAACCCTTCCATGGCCAAAACCACGGGCAAGTTGCCATAGAAGTTCGAGATCACCCCGAGCCGCACCCGCTCGCGCCACCGTCGCAAAAGGAGAGCGTGCCGTTGCAAGGCAGCGCGGCTCTCGGCCACGAAGCGCTGAACGACCAGCTCCAAAGCCACTTCGGCATCCAAGCGCAGCACCTGGCACTGTTGCTCCACATGGTAACGCACGAGCTCTCGAAGTGTGGCTCCACGCAAAGCCACTTCGTTGTACGCCGCGCGCGTAGCCGTGGCAAAGGCTCGTTCGAACTCGGCACGATCGGGCCCGAGACCAACGGCTTCGTAGAGCCGCCAGAACCGCTCCCGCCAGTGTTCTTCCCCGTCGAGCGTCCCACCAAAGTCCAGTGTTACCGCACGCACCATCTCTGGCGCCACGGTAGCGAGCCCAAGCCGCTCTGCCAACACATGCGAAGCTCCTGCGCAGGCGTTCGTGCCTCACCGCCACGTTGCAGCGCACCTTTGTTCTGTCCTCACCCGCTCGCTGCGGGCGCACTTGCCACCCCGTAGCGCAACGCGGGCTCTACCGTTTTCCGTACAACCGGTAGTACACGAGGGGCACCACCACCAGCGTGAACGTTGTCGAAGCAAAAATTCCGAAAATAAAGCTCCACGCCAAGCCAGAGAAAATCGGGTCCAGCGTAATGACGATCGAGCCGAACATCGCCGCACCAGCAGTGAGCAAAATGGGGCGGAAGCGTGTGGCCCCGGCCTCCACGATCGCCTCGCTCAAGGGCCGGCTGGGGTCGCGCTGCTGAATGAGTTCGATGAAGTCGATGAGAATGATGGAGTTGCGCACGACGATGCCGGCTAGCGCGATCATGCCGATCATGCCGGTGGCGGTGAAGAAGATGGGGTCGGGGTATGGTCCGACGGGTTCGGTGAACAACGCGTTCAGCAACCAAAAACCTGGCATGATACCAATGATCGTGAGGGGGATGGCGATCATAATGACCAGCGGCAAGAACAAAGACTGCGTTTGCGCAACGAGCAGCACGTAAATCATGACCAACGCTGCGCCAAAGGCGATCCCGAGGTCGCGAAACACATCCACGGTGATCTTCCATTCCCCTTCGCCTGCCAGGTCGACCCGGAATCCTTCCGGCAGTGGGTTCGTTCTCAGCCAACGCTGCAAGTCGAAGACGGCCTCCACCGGGCTACGGCCTGCCATTTCGGCAATGACGTACTGCACGGGCCGCAAGTTCTTGTGAAAGATCGTGCGCTCGCCGCTTTGCTCCTCGACGCGCACGACCTCGCCCAGCGGAACCAGTTGGCCACTTTGGCTTCGCACTTGTACGGCCAGCAAATCCGCCAGCGAGGTACGCAACGGCCGTGGCAGCCGCACTTCGAGCACGAGCGGCAACCGTTCTGGCGGAAGTTGCACCTTGCCGATGGGTAGACCGCGCACAGCAGCATCGAGGGTGTGAGCGACGTCGGCCAGCGATACTCCGCTGACAGCCGCCTTTTCTCGATCGATGTGTAAGACCACCTTTTCGTGGTGGGCTTCGGCAAAGTCATCGACGTCGACCACACCTTCGGTCCGTTCCATCTGCGCCCGCACTTGTTTTGCCACTGCCACCAGCTCTTCGTTGCTTGCTTCGAGCGGGCCGTACACCTCCGCCACCAGAGTGGAGATCACCGGCGGGCCAGGAGGAACTTCAACAATTTTCACATTGGCTCCGTGAGCACGGGCGATGCGTTCCACCTCGGGTCGAATCCGCAGCGCGATGGCATGAGATTGTTGCTCCCGCTCTTCTTTCGGCAGCAAGGAGATGCGGATTTCCCCGAGGTGCGGACCGTAACGCAAGTAGTAGTGCCGCACCATCCCGTTGAAATCCATGGGGGCGGGCACTCCGACGTATGCCGTGTAATCCGTCACCTCGCTTACGGTTGCCAAGTAGGCGCCCAAGGCGCGGGCCACGGTATCGGTTTCTTCCAAGGTACTGCCGCGCGGCATGTCGATCACGAGCGCCAGCTCGTTCTTGTTGTCGAACGGGAGCATCTTCAACGGCACCGCACGCGTCACCGCAAGCAGTACCGAGCCAACCAAGGCGGCCACTACGCCCCAGAGAAACCAAGTGCCGTAGCGGCGCACCTCGAGAAGGGGCAGCACGATACGCCGGTACACGCGGTAGATCGCCGTTCGCGTGATCTCGAAGGGCTCGTGTTCCTTGCCGTACTCGCTTTTCAGCAAGTGGTAGCTGGCCCACGGTGTGACCGTAAACGCCACCACGAGCGACACCAACATGGCCACCGGCACGTTAAATGCCATCGGGGCCATGTACGGGCCCATCATCCCCGTGATGAAAAACATCGGAAGAAACGACACGATCACGGTAAACGTGGCGAGGATCACGGGGGGCCGCACTTCATCCACGGCCGTCAGGGTTGCTTCCAGCGGAGGTTCGCGGCGCAACTGGAAGTGGCGAAAGATGTTCTCCACGTCAACGATCGGGTCGTCGACCAGCAAGCCGAGGGACAAGATCAGGGCAAACAGCGTGACTCGATTGATCGTGTAGCCGAAGATCAAGTCGAGCAGTAAGGTGATGGCCAACGTCATCGGCACTGCCAGGGCAACGATGAACGACTCCTTTGGCCCCAGCGCGATGGCGAGGAGCACGAGAATCGTGGCCACAGCGATGGCCAAGTGTTTGACCAGTTCGTTCACCTTGTGGTTGGCGGTTTCGCCGTAGTCGCGGGTTACGGTCACTGCCACATCGTCGGGAATCACGATCCCCCGTTGTTGGCGAACCGCTTCGATCAACGCCTCGGCCACCCACACCGCATTGGTCCCTTTGCGCTTCGCCACTGCAATCGTCACCGCGGGACACTCCCGCCCTTGCTCTGGCGGGCACAAGCGGCCGGGATCGTCGCTGCCGGCGGCGAACTCCGGCGGCAACCACAACGTGCGTGCTTTCCCTGCCGCCGGACCGAAACCGATTCGGGTGTAGCTTTCGACTTCACCGGGGCCATCGACCACGCGGGCCACGTCGCGCAGGTACACCGCTTGGCCATTCGGTGCGGCCAACACCGCGTGTTCCACTTCGGCGGCGGAACGGAAAAACGGCCCGACTTCCAACAAAACCTCGCGTCTGCCACGCTCGAAGGCGCCAGCGTGCACATTGACGTTGGCGGCTTGTAAGCTTCGCACCACCTCGAGCAACGACAGCCCGCGAGCGGCAAGCTTCGCTGGATCCACGTACACGGAGATTTGCCGCGGCTCGCCCCCGACCACCCAACTTCGCCCCGTGTTGGGAATGCGATTGAGTTTGTTCAACAACTCGTCGGCAATGCGCCGCAATTCGGCAGAGTCCGATCGATTGCCGGGAGACCACAAGGTAAACAGCACGATCGGAACGTCGTCGATTTCCACCGGTTTTACGATCCAGCTCGTAACCCCGGGCGGCATGGCATCTTGATTGGACATGAGCTTGTTCCACACCTTCACCAGACTGCGCTCGCGATCCTCGCCGACGTAAAAGCGCACGGTGGCTACGGCTTCGCCCGGGCGCGACATGGAATACACGTACTCCACGCCGTCGATCTCCCAAAGTTTTGCCTCCAAGGGTGTGGCAACGAGCTTTTCCGTTTCTTCCGCCGTAGCGCCGGGAAAGCGCACGAACACGTCGGCAAAGGGAACGACAATTTGCGGTTCCTCCTCTCGCGGCGTGAGATACAAGGCGGCAGCTCCGGCCAGGAACGAGGCCAGAAGCAGGAGCAGCGAAAGCTGCGAGGTGAGGAACTTCTCGACGATGCGCGAGGTCAAACGCCGGCGCGTTTCGCTTCTGCCTTCGGTCATCGTCCCTTACCCCCGTCCCTGCCGTGGCACGACCACACGCTCGCCTGCACCCAAGCCGGACAAAATCTCGACTTGGTCTCCGTACGCTTTTCCGCTCCGCACTTGCCGCACGCGTATGCCTTCGGCAGTGCGGACGTAAACGAATTCCAATTGGCCCCTTCGCTGAATGGCTGCCGCGGGCACCAGGGCCGCCATGTGCTCGCCACACCGAACTTGTACGACCCCATAGGTCCCCGCGCGGACGTCGGCCACGTCTGTCAGCGCGAGCTTCACGCGCACGCTCCGGGTGGCCACATCGGCTTGCGGTGACACTTCTTCGATGCGGCCGAGCAACTCGCGCGGTGGCTGGTCCAAACGCACGGGTAAACGATCGCCAACGTTCAGCCCCGAGCTACACGATTCTCCGATCGAGGCTTCGAAGCGCAAAGTTTCCGGATCGTGCAGGACCAGCAAGGGTTGGCCCGGTACGGCTAGGTCGCCCGGATCGGCAAGGCGCGTTGCGACCACACCGTCGAACGGTGCTCGCACGATTGTTTCCGCAAGCGCCACCTCGGCTTCAGCCAACGCATCGCGGGCTCGTTGCAACCCTGCTGCGGCCGCACGGGACCGGGCAACGACGGCATCGAGGTCTCGCTGCGTGGCCGCGTTTTGCTCGAACAGTGCTCGGATGCGGCGCTCCTCCTGTGCGGCGTGCTGGGCGTCGGCTTCGGCCGCCACCACCGCCGCGCGTGCTTGCTCGCGTTTTGCGGCAAGTTCTTGCGCGTCGAGAAGAACCAGCGGATCGCCAGCCTTCACCAGGCTACCCATCGCCACGCGCACCTCAGCCACACGGGCGAGCACGCGCGAAGCCACATTGGCAACCACTCGCGAGCGCACGGCACCAGGCCAGTCGACGACGTCGGGCACCGCACGCGCCACCACCAAACGTTCCTCGCCCTCCAAAACAGCAGCAGGAAGCGGTGTCGTTCCCGGTTCGACTTTGTGCCCTCCGATGGCGCCCGAGAGGTACAAAAGAACAAAGGTGAGTCCGACCACGGAGGCCACGGCCCCGAGGAGCCGCGGCGAGAGCTTGCGAGAGCGTTCCTGACTCATGGCTGCAATTCCTCCTCCCAGCGACCCATCGCTTTCCGCAATGCTGCCGCACTGCGGTTGAGGTCGTACCGCGCAGCGACTGCTTGCGAACGCGCATCGGTTCGGGCTGCCTCGGCTTCGAGATACCGCGTGACGATCACCGCGCCGACACGGTATTGCTCCTGCACCAAACGCAAGGCCTCTTCAGCCGCCGCAACCGCTGCTTCCGAAACCCGCACTCGTTCCCGTGCCTCCTCCCAGTTCGAAAACGCTACGCGTACCTCGTGCTCCAGGCTAACGCGTGTTTTCTGTTCGAGATGGCGAGCTTCTGCCCATCGTTGTTCGGCTGCGCGCAAACGCTCGAGCTTCCGAAAACCAGAAAACACGTCGAGTTCGGCGGTAGCTCCAAAAAACCAATTGTCCCGGCTTGCGGACAAGCGGAGGTCCGTGGCGTTCTGGCCGTAGGAACCGATGAGATCGATCCGTGGCAAAAAGGCTGCGCGTTCGGCAGCCACTTCTGCTTCGCGCGCCGCAACGAGCTGCCGCACAGCCACGAGTTCTGCGCGATGGCTCTCGGCTTGGGCCAGCGCCTCGGTCACACTGCTCGGCAAGGTCCCCACTAGGTCCTCTGCCGGCTTGACGGCCACGGCTTCTTCCGCTGGCAGGGCAAGCACGAGCCTCAGTGCCGAACGCGCAACCTCCACGCCGTTGCGGGCGCGGACCTCGGCCATTTCCGCCGCGGCCAAGCGCGCCTCGAGAGAAAGCACATCGGACTTGAGCGCCGCACCTTGAGCCCAGCGGGCACGAGCATTGTCTAGTGCACTTTGCACGGCCGAGCGCGAGCTGCGAGCAACTTCGAGCTGCTCTGGCGCAGCCAGCAGCGCGTAATATGCCTGTGCGGCCGCGTCGATGATCGCGTTGCGGGTAGCCTGGATTTCGGCGGCCGCAGCCTGTGCGCCGGCCGCAGCGGCCTTCCGGCGGAAGTAATCTTGCCCCCCGTGAAACAAGGGGAAGGCCGCGAAGATTTCCGGCCGCACATCCTGGGTTGGTCCTGGTCGGCTGAAATTGGTGTTAAAGGTAAAGCGGCGCTGCGAAAGAATCATCGCAAAGGCACGCGCTGGGTCGTCCGTACGAGCAAAGGTCAGCCGCGCCGCGACTTGAGGGTAAAACGCCGACTCGGCCTCGCCAACCTGCGCTAGCGCAGCCT
>BEIG01000002.1 GCA_002898795.1 bacterium HR30
ACGGCCGCGGCAGTGGCTGCGAAGTGTGCAAGCCGGCGGTGGCCTCCATTCTCGCTAGCTTGTGGAACGAGCACATCCTCGATCACGCTACGATCCAAGACACCAACGACCGCTTCCTGGCCAACCTTCAACGGGGCGGGCTGTATTCGGTCGTTCCGCGCGTGCCTGGAGGGGAGATTACGCCGGAGAAACTGATTGTGATTGGCCAGGTGGCTCAAAAGTATGGCTTGTACACCAAGATTACCGGTGGGCAGCGCATCGACCTTTTCGGCGCCGAACTCCACCAACTGCCCGACATCTGGGAAGAACTCGTGAACGCGGGGTTCGAGTCTGGTCATGCCTACGGCAAGGCAATGCGAACGGTCAAGAGCTGCGTCGGGTCCACCTGGTGCCGGTTCGGAGTGCGCGATTCGGTGGGGTTCGCCATTCGGGTGGAAATGCGTTACCGCGGCATTCGCGCTCCTCACAAAATCAAGGCAGCAGTATCGGGCTGCATTCGCGAGTGTGCCGAAGCCCAAAGCAAAGATTTTGGCCTGATCGCCACGGAAAAAGGCTGGAACCTCTACGTGTGCGGGAACGGTGGGGCCAAGCCCCGGCATGCGGACCTTCTGGCCACGGATTTGGATGAGGAAACGGCGATCCGGTACATTGATCGCTTTCTCATGTACTACATCCAAACCGCGGATCCGCTGACGCGCACCAGCGTGTGGCTCGAGAAACTCGAGCGAGGCATCGAGCAAGTGCGTGACGTCGTCGTTCACGACCGGCTCGGGATTGCCGCTGACCTTGAAGCCCAGATGCAACGCTTGGTCGAGAGTTATCGCTGCGAGTGGACCGAAGTGGTACGCAATCCGGAGCGACGCCGTTGGTTTCGCCAGTTCGTCAATACGCAGAAGGTCCAGCCTGGCATCGGCCTGATTCAAGAGCGCGGACAACGAAGGCCTGTGGACTGGCCCGCCGACGCCTCGCTTCCGCCTCCGGAAGAGATGCACCTATCGAACGGGGAGACCCTGGCCCACGCACTCCGTAACGGTAGCCGCCGGTGGGTAAGGGTCGGTCGCGTCGAGGATTTCCCGGCCGACGGAGCAGGCGTGGTGCTGTACGGGCGCACGCAAATTGCCGTATATCGCTTTGCGAGTAGAGATGAGTGGTACGCTACGCAAAACATTTGCCCCCACAAACGTGCCTTGGTTCTAGCCCGCGGGCTGCTTGGCGACCACGATGGGGTGCCCACGATTGCCTGCCCCTTGCACAAGAAACTTTTTGCCCTGACCACGGGGAGGTGTTTGTCGGGCGAGCCCCTGACTTTGGCAACCTTTCCGGTGGAAGTGCGCGATGGTGCCGTGTGGCTTCACCTTCCCCCGGAGGAACTCCTCGACGAAGCGCTGGCCACCGACCGTGTCGCCCTCGGCCGCTCTAGCGCTTTCGCAACGTAGGGGCGACCCGCCGGGTCGCCCCTACATTACCCGCCATGTCGCCCCTACATTACCGCCGGGTCGCCCCTACATTACCCGCCGGGTCGCGCCTGCATTGCCCACCAGGTCGCCCCTACATTGCCCGCCAGGTCGCCCCTGCATTGCCGCCGGGTCGCCCCTACATTACCGCCGGGTCGCCCCTACATTGCCGCCGGGTCGCCCCTGCATTGCCCGCCCGGCCCCCTAGCCGCGGTGTGGCAGGTGGTGAGGTTGGGGGGAAAGGGGTCAATTTTGAGAGTGGCAAGCGTGAAAGGGGCGGAGCTGAATCTGTTGCCGAGATTTTTCCGTGCTGGCGGAGAGCATTTGACAGAGGGATGAGAGGCTTGATCTTTCACTTCCCCAATATGTGGCCGAATAGTTTTTCATGCAGATACGTACCGGAAAAGTAAACAAGGTAATGTTCTGAATTGTAAGGAAGGAGCAAGAACAGGTTAGAGTGCTTTTGTCAAAAAACTGCTGACAGAAGGGCTTGCAGTCAATGCGAACATTTTTATTATCAGGTCTAGAAACGAATCTGTACTTTTGCCTCGCTTCCTCGGGCAGTGGTTCATGAGAAAGTAGCCTGGGAGCGGGCACAGCAGGCTCATCATGAGCTTATCGGTGGAATGAGTCGGAAGGAAATACAAGACTTTACAATTCCCCCTCTCCCCGAGCAGCAGGAAATCGCCCACATCTTGTTGCAGGCGGCGGACCGCAAGATTGAAGCCGAGGAGTTGTAGGCGACGACGCGGCACGTCGCTCCGACGGACTTTACAATGGGACGAACGGGCTAAACCATGCGGTACAACCCCAATAGCTGCCATCGCCGTTCGACCCGCCTGAAAGGGTACGATTACACCCAACCGGGCGCGTATTTCGTGACTCTCTGTACCCACGAACGGGCGCTTTTGTTTGGGGAGGTGGTGGACGGAATGATGGTGTTGAACCCATATGGGGAAATCGTGCGGGATGAATGGTTCAAAACGACGGCCGTACGCCCAAATGTACGATTAGAGGAAACGGAATTCGTGGTGATGCCCAATCACATCCACGGCATCATTTGGATCACCGATGACGTCATGGTAGGGGCGACCCGGCGGGTCGCCCCTACTACCGGGCGGGTCGCCACTACCATGACGCCGCGCGGCCCCGTCCCGCAATCCATCGGCGCGATCATCGGTCAGTTCAAATCCGCTGTCACCAAACGCATCCACGCCTTACCTAACGCTGGCGCAATCCCTATTTGGCAACGCAATTATTACAAAACATCATCCGCGACGAACGAGCCTTGAACGCCATTCGACGCTACATTGACGAAAATCCGTTGCGCTGGCATCTGGACCGGTATAACCCCGATCGCATCGGCGATGATCCGCTGACGCGGAAAATTTGGGTTTTGATGACCAAGTAGGGGCGACCCAACGGGTCGCCCCTACCTGGCTGGCGCACCCGTTGACCGCACGGCCCACTGTCAGGGCACGTTCCACATGGTACGGGCGACCCGCTGGGTCGCCCCTACCGCGCGGGTTGCCCTGCCCAACGCCACCTACATCGGTTTCACTGGCGCCCCCGTTGACCCGACGGCCCACGGTCACGGTACGTTGTACGGGCGACCCGGCGGGTCGCCCCTACCTGGCTGGCACGCCCATTGACCGGACAGCCCACGGTCAGCACACGTTCCGGATTGTACGGGCGACCCGCTGGGTCGCCCCTACCGCGCGGGTTGCCCTGCCCAACGCCACCTACATCGGTTTCACTGGCGCACCCATTGACCCGACGGCCCACGGTCAGCACACGTTACGGATTGTAGGGGGCGACCCGGTGGGTCGCCCCTACCCACTTTAGCGCCAATGCGCTAAGTGGGCCGCCCAGTTGTTTCACGTGAAACACGAGAGGTTGGTGATGGGGCCGTTCGATCATTGCTTTGATGTCATTGTCGTCGGTGCGGGCCATGCTGGAATCGAAGCAGCTCTTGCCGCCGCACGCATGGGTTGTGACGTTCTTTTACTCACTCTGAACCTCGACCACATCGGCCAGATGTCGTGCAACCCGGCAATCGGAGGCATTGGCAAAGGGCATTTGGTGAAAGAGATCGATGCCCTAGGCGGTGAAATGGGCAAGGCCATTGACGAAACCGGCATCCAGTTCCGCCAGCTCAACACCAAGAAAGGGCCAGCCGTTCGAGCCTCGCGAGCCCAGGCAGACAAGGCTCTTTACCGGCAGAGAATGAAGGCCCGATTGGAAACTGCCCCGGGCGTGACCCTGTATCAAGCCAGCGTCGAGCGGCTGCTTTTGGCTGGGAATCGTGTGGTTGGCGTGGAAATCCAAATGGGCGAGCGAATGGAAGGCCGAACGGTCATTCTGACCACCGGAACCTTCCTGAACGGGCTCATCCACGTGGGCGAGCGCACGATGTCTGCCGGTCGCGCCGGAGACTTTGCTGTCCACGGACTCAGCGAGCAATTGGCTGCACTCGGCTTCACGGTCGGTCGGCTCAAAACTGGCACCTGTCCCCGCCTGGATCGCAGGACCATCGACTTCTCCCGCCTCGAGCCGCAGTACGGCGACGACCCCCCGAAACCATTCTCGTTTTCCACTGTGGCCATCACCCAGCCGCAGGTTCCGTGCTACATCACGTACACCACGCCCCGTACGCACGAGATTATCCGAAGCGCGCTGCACCGCTCTCCGTTGTTCTCCGGGCAAATTCGTGGCCGTGGGCCACGGTATTGCCCCTCGATCGAAGACAAAGTGGTCCGCTTTGCCGACAAGGAGCGACACCAAATCTTTCTCGAGCCCGAAGGGCGCGATACGATGGAGATTTACCCGAATGGCCTGTCCACCAGCCTACCTCTCGACGTACAGTTGGAGATGGTGCGGTCGATCCCCGGCCTCGAGAACGCCCAAATCATGAGGCCCGGCTACGCGATCGAGTATGATTTCGTCGATCCCACGCAGCTTTACCCATGGCTCGAAACCAAACTCCTCGAGGGTTTGTTCCACGCCGGGCAAATCAACGGGACCACCGGCTATGAGGAGGCTGCGGCTCAAGGACTGATGGCTGGGATCAACGCCGCGTTGAAGGTGCAGGGGCGGCCACCTTTCATCCTCAGCCGAAACCAAGCGTACATCGGGGTGCTCCTGGACGACCTCGTCACCAAAGGAGTCGGAGGCGAGCCCTACCGGATGTTTACCTCCCGAGCGGAGTATCGTTTGCTCCTAAGGGAAGACAATGCTGATAGCCGCCTCACTCCGTTGGGTAAGGCGCTCGGGGTGGTGAGCGAGGAAGACTGCAAGAGGGTGGAAGCCAAAGCGCAGGCGGTGGCCCAAGAGGTCGAGCGCCTTGAGCAAACGGTGCTTTATCCGACGAAGGAAACCAACGAGCGGCTTCGTGCTTTGGGAACAGCGGAGATCGTAAACCCGACCAGCCTCGCCCAACTGCTCCGGCGCCCAGAGCTGAGTTACCAAGCGATCGCCACACTGGCCCCTCCTCCACACAAGCTCGCGGCCGATGCGGCGGCACAGGTGGAAATCGACATCAAGTACTCGGGCTACGTCCGGCGACAAGAGGAGCTCATCGAGCGACTGCGGAAAATGGAGGAAACACCAATTCCAGTCGACCTCGACTTCGACGCGATTCCGGGACTGTCTAGGGAAGTGCGCGAGAAGCTGTCGCGGGTCCGGCCCCGCTCGCTTGGACAAGCAGCGCGCGTTCCGGGCCTTACTCCAGCCGCACTTGCCCTCCTTTCCGTGCACCTGCGAAGGGCGGGCGTTGCCTGACCTTAGGGAAATCGAAACCGCCATTGCCGAGCTTGCGCGCTATTGCACGGGCGCCGGATTCCCTCTTTCACCGCAAGCCCAGGCGCGGCTGCGCAGCTACACCGCCCTCCTTTTAACCTGGAACCAACGGATCTCCCTCACCGGAGCCCGTGACGCGTCGGAGATTGCCTTACACCACATTTTCGACTCTTTACACATCCTGCCCCTCCTGAAAGCGGGCCAAGCTGTGGCCGACGTTGGCAGCGGGGCGGGCTTCCCCGGCGTTCCACTAGCCATTGCGCAGCCCAATTGCTCCTTCGTTCTAATCGAGCCGCGCCGCAAGAGAGCAAATTTCTTGCGTCACTGCGCTCGCGAACTCGATTTGCCCCAGGTGATCATCGAAGAAGCCCGCGTGGAAGAGCTCTATAAGAAGTGGGACCGCTCGTTTGACGTCATCGTTTCTCGCGCCTTTGCCGAACTCGCGACCTTCGTTCGGCTCTCGCTACCATTACTAAAGGAGAGCGGCACCCTGGTAGCGATGAAAGGGCCCCGGCCAGAATCAGAACTGGCTTCCATTCCGGCCGAAGTCACCGTGGCTGCAATCCATCGTTACCGCCTGCCGCAAAAGTGGGGGGAGCGCACACTCGTCGTCCTCGCCCGCCGAGCACATTCGTGTTTCACGTGAAACACTTTTCAGCCGCAGGCGCTCATGATACAGAGAAGCACACGACATTGCGGAGTGGTCGGTGGGCTTGGGCCGGATTGTTTGCGTTGCCAATCAAAAAGGGGGCGTTGGAAAAACCACGACGGCGGTCAACCTCGCGGCTTGCTTGGCCGGGCGTGGCTATCCGACGCTTATCGTCGACCTGGACCCTCAAGCGAGCGCTTCAAGCGGTTTGGGCATTGTGGCTGGGGCGGAAAGCACCACCACGTACGAAGTGCTGATCCACGAGGCACCGGCCGCTTCGGGTCTTCTACGCCTTGCAAGCGGAGACCATCTTTGGCTCTTACCAGCGTCGCGCGACCTTGTTGGAGCCGAGATCGAGCTTGTGCCCCTGGTCGCACGCGAGCATCGCTTGAGCGAGGCCTTACAAGAAATTCGCCAGCAGTTTGCCTTTATCCTCGTCGATTGTCCTCCTTCACTCGGGCTTCTGACTCTCAATGGGCTCACTGCAGCCGACTCGGTACTGATCCCGGTCCAATGCGAGTATTTTGCCCTGGAAGGACTCTCCAGCCTCCGGCGCACGATTGACCTTGTCCGCCGCCACCTGAACCCTGGTCTCGAAGTGGAGGGCTTGCTTCTCACCATGTTCGACACTCGCAATACCCTTTCTCATCAAGTAGCGGAGGAAGTGCGCCGGCACTTTCCAGGCTTGGTTTACCGCACCGCGATTCCCCGCAACGTTCGCCTCAGTGAAGCTCCGAGCCACGGCAAGCCGATTATCTCTTACGATCCCGGATCCAAGGGAGCGGTGGCCTACCAGCAGTTTTGCGAGGAGTTCCTCGGGAGAGCTCTTGGAGAGGGTAACGCAACTACCCGCGTAGAGAGGAGGGAGTAAGCCATGGATCATCCTGTGAAGCGACGTGCTCTCGGCCGGGGGATCGGCGCCCTCATACCGGGCGCTTTTGAATCTCAAGACGGCCCTACCCAGGCGACTCCCGCGCCTCTCGTCCACGTCTCGATCCAACGCGTGCGGCCCAATCCGTTTCAGCCCCGGCAACACTTCCCGGAGGAAGAACTCGAAGAACTCGCTCAGTCCATCCGCCAACAAGGGCTGCTGCAACCGGTACTCTTGCGGCCTGTGGATGGTGGGTACGAACTGGTGGCCGGCGAACGGCGCTTTCGGGCTGCCCAGCGAGCGGGGCTCAGCGAGATTCCGGCGGTCGTACGCGAGGTGGACGACCGCACCGCGCTCGAACTCGCGTTAATCGAGAACCTGCAGCGCACGGATCTCGACCCCATCGAAGAAGCGCGGGCCTACGAGCGGTTGAGCCGGCAGTTCGGGCTCACCCAAGAGGAGATTGCCGCTCGCGTAGGAAAGCATCGCTCTACGATAGCAAATACCATGCGGCTTTTGCGTCTTCCCGAAGAGATTCAGCGGGAAATTGCCGCCGGACGCCTAACAGCAGGCCACGCCCGAGCGCTCCTCGCGGTCGCCTCACCCGAGGAACAGCGGCGGCTTGCGCGCGAGTTCTTGCAGCAAGGCGTGAGTGTGCGCGATGCGGAGCGCCGTTCCCAACCGAAAGGCCGCCGAACGTTAGATCCCGATTGGCAGGCGGTGGAAGACCGCCTGCGCCAGCTCCTCGATACCAAAGTGCGTTTGCTTCCCCGGCGCAACGGCAGCGGCAAACTCGAAATCGAGTACTACTCCATCCAACAGCTCAACCAGTTGCTTGCCCGCCTCGGCCTCTCTGTGGACTGAGCAGCGGAGCATTTCATCGCTCGAACCCAACGGGGCCAACGCCGGCCCTTGAGTCAAGGGTCGTGGCCCGTGGGCTGCGCACGCAGCGCAGCCAGCCTTGCCCGCGCTTCACTCGCAATGGCACTACCGCCGGGCGCAAAGCGCACCGCCAGCTCGTAGTCCTCCGCAGCTTCTACCCCTTGGCCCAACTGCTCCCGCGCTAGTCCTCGCTCGAGATACGCCGGGGCAAACCGCGGCGCGGTTTTCAACCACTCCGTGCACATCTCTGCCACGGCTTGCGGCCCGTGCGCGTACCGTAGCGCCTCGGCGTAACGGCGAAACACGAAGTCCGCAGCAGGGCGAGCCTCGGCCGCCGTGCGGAAGTAGCGCGTGGCTTCCGGCCAGTTTTGCTCGCGCCGAAAATGTAGCCCCAAGTTGAAGTTGGGCAGGAATCCGTCAGGATCGCCCTGGCGCACGTGCAGCCAAAACGACAAGTTGTCGCGCCAGTGCATCGCCTCGTGAAACGATAAGCCACCGAGAATCAGCGCTAGCGCGGTCGCGGCCGCGGGTATCGGCACCAACTTCCGCTCGCCGAGCCTCGCCCCAACTGCGGCAACGACGGCCCCGACACCCAGCATGGAAAAGTACAAGAAGTGATCGGCAACGAAGGAGTACGTGAAGAAATTAAACGGCACGATCCCGAGCACTGGAACCAACCCGAGCAGGAAATGGGCTAGCCCAGCCAAGACCCGAGGTGGCACCACTCGCCGCCAAAACCACAGAGCAAAACACCCGACGCCGACAAGCCCAGGCGCGATCCACCACCGTAAAGCCGCAGGATCGATGTTCCACTTCGGGTAAATGGGAGACAACCCAGCCGGCCAAATCACCGAGAGCACGTAAAACACGAGCGCGTTCGTGGCGATCAAGAAGCGCTCCAGCCAAGAGTAAGCGAGTGGTGGCCAGCGATCGTGCTCGAAGCGAATGGTCATCCATGCCAGGAGGGCACTCAGCGCCAAAAAGGGCACCAGGGTAAGTGCCGTTTCCTTCCAAAAAGTGCGTGGAACATCTTCCCCACGAGTCCGGCGATCTGCCCAGTCGAACAAAGCAAAGGAGAGGGGGAGCAACAAAGCCTGCGTTTTGCTAAGCAAACTTGCAGCAAAACACAAAAAGCTCGCGGCTAACCAACCATTCGAGTTTGCCTTGCGCGCCTTCCAAAATGCGGCAAACGCCGCCAGCAAGAAAAACCCACAGAGGGCGTTCTTGCGTTCCGACACCCACGCCACCGAAGCCACTTGCACCGGGTGGAGCGCGAACACCGCACCCACTAGGAAGCTCGCGGCGGCGCTAAACCCCCACCACCGGGCAAGCACAAAGGCCATTGCCGTGCTGCCGAGGTGAAGTGCCAAGTTTACCGCGTGGTAGCCACGGGGGTCGAGCCCCCACAGCCGGTATTCGAGCCAGTAGCTGGAAAACACCAGCGGGTAAAACTGCGGGGCACGGCGATCGGTTGGGTCCCAAAAAGCCTTCCACCCATCCGCATCCCGGATCAGTTCGTTCTCCGTAACGTAAAACTGATCATCCCATCGCACGAAGTCCGCACCCAGTGTCGGCAGGTAAGCGACAACGGTCGCGATCAGCAGCAAGACCAGCCACGATCCGCCCGCCGAATCCGTGCCCGATTGCGGCTGCTCTCCTGAGCGGGCGGAGCTAGGAGGGTTGCCAGCCCGGGTTGAAGAAGAACGTTCGCTCGAGGCGCGAGACCGGTGCTTTCGTTGTTTGCCTTTTTCCAAGGGAAAGCTCCAATACTCAGCAGCTTATCTTCACGATTTGCACACCGAAGGCCACAGCGGCAACAGTGACGCCCCGTGCCCTTGCTTCATCGCTGCCAGGGCTGGTTCCAGAACTTCTGCCCACGCGGAATTAGTATGGCCGTGCCGGCCAAACTGGAGGTGCCTTCGCCTAGGCGGCGCCTATGGATTCGACGGACAGCACTCGTGCTCCTACCTGTTTCCAATACAGCTCAGCCTTGGCCCACGGCCGGACTATCACCCGTGTGTGCTTCGGGGTCCGCATCGTGGCGACCTCGGACCAGCATCGAGAATTTCTATCCCCGTGCTGGCACCAGGCATCGCAGCTTGTTCCTCCGCCCGCTCCCGGCAATTTCGACGCATCCTTTCACCTCGGCAAGATTCCTTGGGCATGAACGATGCAGAACCTCCCAGCAGAGCCGGCCACCCTTGCAGCCGCAAGCTAAGAGTCGCAAGCGGTTCGGATCGCTCCGCTGGAAGTCGCGGCGGTGCTCGCGGTTTCCTGTGACAGGCAAGCGCTGTTCTCCTGCCGTGGCGACGCAAGCGGTTCTAGGTTCTCTCCGAACCGGCACCACCGTTCCGTGCAACGGCAGCCAGTGCAACCACGCAAGGTGCGGTAGCGTCCCCGCGTCACGCCCGGCAACTTTTGCAGCGGCTACCGCAACGCCCTGTTCCCCTTTTGCACATCCCGAGGCGCTGGTTTGTTCTTAGGTGCTCGCTGCAGGCACCCGGCGCCTCTGGCTTTCCCACGCGGTGGTGCAGCGCCCGCAACCGGCGAATCAGCGGGCAACGACGGTGCTCACCGTGCAAAGGTTCCCTAAGCGCGGACCGGGAAGTGACGAGGCCACGCTTCCAGCGTGATCTAACTTTCAGATCCTCCTCTGCGTCGAACCAAAAAGTTCAACGAATCGGTGCTCGATCTCCAGTTGCGCTGCCATTCACCGCCGTCCGATTGTGGTTCCACGGCATCACGACTCGCTTCGCCAACCGCCACGCCGCCAAAGAGCCCGCTCGCACGCCAGAAAACGGAAAGAACCTTGTGAGAAGGGGAAAAAGGGGGCACTGCCATTTTCTCCAGGGCCGGCTCGGTGAGTCACACGACGAGGGACGCCTTCCTCGGCCCTACCTTGAATCCGGACGCTACCGAGCCAGCCAGCACAGCGAACGCTCCATGGTTCGGGGGCTTACTCGTCTCCGGCTGGCGTTACCCGTTCTCGGACACGGATGCTACCGCTCCGCCGCCCCGTGCGTGACTTCATCCTTACCCGCGTCCTTCAGCCGCCCCGGTGGAAGCTACACGAAGACAAGACCGATTTCGCACGTGTGCGCGACACTGTCCTGTTCGGCACCAGTGCGTCGAGGTCGGCCAATCTCTTGCCGCTCTACCCGTTTGGATAGCGACACCATCGGCAACAGCTCCCTTGTCCAGGAGCCGTCTGAAAAGGTGGGCCTCACCGATAGTCAACTTAGGGAACGGCGCGCCCTATTCTCGCCCACGGGATCGCGTAGTTCGCTGAATTCGCGCCAGCCGTGGCGCAACGAAGTGAAGGGAATTGCTTCGACCAGGCTGCCCGAGTGGGGCAGGAATTCGCCCAGGATTGGGGGGCTCCTGCCGCGGCACCCCACCTCGGGCCCTGTATCGTGTGCCCTGCCGGTGCGCCCAGCTCATCGGATGAGTTCGGATGTCTCCCTCACGAGCTTGGAGAGAAGTACCACGAGTTACCTCGTTGACCGTAGTGACCGCACCTTGGGCGCGCGCTACCCAAGGTGAGTCGGGCCCGCCGAGGGGTCGGCCGTGATCCCGATGTTCCGGCCCAATACCACCTCAATTTATCCCCACCCGTGCTTTCGAGGCACCGAGTCCACCCGCTTTACGACTCGATCCAGCGGCGCCACTCGCAACGCGTTCGCCCACGCCACCTCGGTCTACGGGTCTCCCGCTGTTCGGCGGCTACTGCTCAACGCAGAACGAGAACTTTGACGCAAACCCTAACTGCTTCCGCCAAGCCGCACCGGCGTGGAAGCAGGATGCTCGTCGAACAACCCTTCGTAGTGCCGGCGGGCGCGGGGCGGCCTCGGCTCGGCTTAGCTCGCCTCGCGGGAACTGTAGAGCAAGCGACTTGTTGCGAGCAGTCAGGTTGCTGGGACCACCGCCCAACCCTCCGTTGGCACACGCTTCTAGTCGGCACGCGCTAGTCTTGAACCGTGTTCCTTGACACCGTGCGTCTCCTTTTCTAGCCGCTGCTTATGCGGTGGGTTTGGCTGCTGCTCGTGCTGCTCAGCATGTGGACAACTCCGCTGGCAAAGAGCGCGGCGGATGAAGCAGCTTTGAGCGATCCGCGCGTATGCTCCAACGAAGGCAGCCTTCCGGATACGGGGGAGCAAGCGCTCATCCTGCCTCGCAGCCGTGGGCAGCGGTCTGACCGTGTATCGGCACCGAGTCGAACCCTCGGATGCCTCCGTGTAAGCCCCGTGCCGGAGGGCTTGGGTCGACCATACGCCTGTTCGTGGCATGGGCCGAACCCAAGCGCCTTCTCCCTCCTAGCCCGACACAAGCTGCTGGGCATTCTTCGTTGTTAACCCAGCGCGCTAACGGATTGTCGGAAAGCCTCGCTTCGGCAACCGCCACCTAAGCGCCACCGGCGTTCACGCGATTCTAAGAAGGTACCAGCCGGCGGCGAGACACGGTTGCGCATGTGGGCCCGATCCAGGAAATCGAGCCACATTGCAGCATCGCTACGGTTCACTGTTGGGCAGGGAGACACCGTGGAGCAGCGCGATGTGGCCACGAAACACGATGGTGCAAAAACGCTTGGAGGTCACGTGATTTTTCGTAAGATTCTCTTCCTCAAACAACCGCAGCGATTCGCGCTTGTCTGTGTGGCAAGCTTAACGGCCGGCTTGCTGCCTCAGTTTGCAGCCGCACGCGTCGTGACGTGGAGAGAGGCTCTCGATATGGCAGAGACCTCCCACCCGCGGCTGCGCGCTGCCATCGCTGAAGCTGACGCTGGTCGTGCAGCGGTTCGGACAGCTCGAGCCATTCCAAACCCGCAGCTCGCTGCGGCTGGGGGCCACCAAGCCGTTCGTGTAGCTGGCAACGTCGGCGGTACGGCATACTCCGTGGCGGCAACACAGCCCCTCGACTTTGGCCCCGTTCGCAGCACGCGCGTGTCGCTTGCCGAAGCGGAACAAAGACGCGCAGAGCTCAACGTCGAGTTGGTGCGCCTCGAAGTTCTCAGTGCTGCCCGGCGCGCTTTCTTCGAGGCACTACGACAAAGAGACGAACTCGCCCTGTTGCAGGACAACGTTCGCCTCGTGCAGGACCTTTTGCGAAAAGTTGCGCTTCGGGTGGAGGTGGGCGAAGGGGCACGGCTCGAAGCCATTCGGGCCGAGGCCGAGGTGGCTCTCGCTGTTACGGCGGCGAACAAGGCCGAACTCGAACGCGCCCGCACGTTGGCCGAGCTGAAGAATGCTATCGGTCTACTGCCGACGGTCCCGCTCGAAATCGATGGAGCTCCCGACCCGCCGCGTCCCTTGTTTCCCCTCGATCAACTTCGTGCTGAGGTAACGGCAAAACACCCCGCGTTGCTCTTGTCCCGTGCCGAAGTAGCGTCCGCCCAGGCCCGACTCTCGTACGAGTCGGCGCTACGGTTGCCGCAGGCCTCGTTTTTAACCCAAGTGGATTACCCGCCCGACACCCCTGTATATCTCTTTGGCTTCGAACTGCCGGTTCCTCTGTGGAACCTCCGTCAAGGGCCCATTGCCGAGGCCCAAGCGCAACTGCGGCGCGCACAAGAGCTGGCGCGCATTCGCGAGCTCGAATTGCTTGCCCGCTTAGAAGCCTCCTACCAACGATACCAGATCGCCGCACAACAAGTGCGGGCCATCGAGAGCGCTTTGTTGCGGGAGGCCGAGCAAGCGCTTGAAGCTACCGAGGCTGCCTACCGACTTGGGGAAAGAGGCTTGCTCGACGTACTCGACGCACAACGGGTTTTACGACAAGTTCGCTTGAGCCTGGTACAAGCGCAGTACGAGCGGCAGGCAGCGCTCATCGACCTCGACGAACTGCGTGCGGTCGACCCGCGTCACGAACCCGACCTCAAACAGTAAACGCGAGATCAGACGAGGAAAGCCATGCACTACGAAGCGCGCATCCTCCTCTACTTATTTGGGATCACGACTTTAGCCCTGGCTCTTGGCTGCGGACAGGAGTCGAAACCAGTTGGGGCGGCCACGGCCAAGGAGAAGCATGAGGACAATCCGTACGAAGTCACAGCCGCGCCCCACCTGATGGAGCGCCTCACGGTTGGGCCGCCGCAAACCGGCGCGGTCAGCCCCAAAATCCCCGTTCCCGCACGCATCGAGGTGGATGAAACCCGAGCGGTTCTCCTGGGATCACCCGTGCTCGGCCGAGTGATCCAACTCCCGGTCATCGAAGGACAGCCCGTGCACCGCGGCCAGCTCGTTGGAGTCATTCACGGAGCGGATCTCACCGCAGCGCAAGAAGAGTTCCTCAAGGCGCTGGCCAAGAAACAAGTGGCACACCGCTCTGTGGAGCGAGCCAAGGTTTTGCTCGAAGGCGGCGTAATCAGTGTGGCCGAATTCCACCGTCGGGAAATGGAACTGGCCGAAGCAACCGCGGAACTTTTGGCGTTGCGGGATCGGCTTGCGATGTTTGGAATGACTGCCGAAAGCATCCAAACCTTGGAGCGAACCCGCCGAATCGATTCGGCCCTGCGAATCACGGCGCCCATCGACGGCCTGCTGCTCGATCGTCGCGTCACCATTGGGCAAGTCGTCCAACCCGGCGAGACACTCTTCGAGATTGCCGATCTCTCCAGCGTATGGCTCGTCGCCGATATACCCGAACAGTACGCCGCTATGCTGTTTCCCGGGCAACCGGCCGAGGCGGAAATTACCGCGCTCAACGGACTCTCGCTCCGGGGCACCCTTTCTTTCGTCGCCCCCATCGTAAGCCCGGAAACACGCACCATCCGGGTCCGCATGGAGCTCCCCAATCCCGACGGCAGGCTCAAACCGGCCATGATGGCCAAGATGGTGCTGCTCGGACCGGCCGAAACGCGCACTCTCGTGCCCCTCACCGCGGTCGTACGAGAGGCCAACCAAAATTTCGTGTTCGTCCAATCTGGACCCAATACCTTCTCCCTCCGCCCGGTTACCCTGGGTGACGAGCTGGGCGATCAGCGCGTGGTGCTTTCCGGAATCGATGCCAAAGAGCAGATCGTCTTGGACGGCGCATTCCATCTGAACAACGAGAGGCGGGTGCAGAAGCTGCGCGGGGAGGCAAGCTGAGCCATGCTTCCGTTGCTCATTCAGTGGGCGCTGAATCAGCGCATCACGGTTATTGTTCTCGCCGTCGTGGGGCTGCTTTTTGGCCTGCGCTCGCTGCGTACCTTACCGATCGATGCCTTTCCCGACGTAACCAATGTGCAAGTGCAAGTGGCCACCGAGGTGCCCGGACGCTCCCCCGACGAAGTCGAGCGCTTGGCCACCATCCCGGTGGAAATTACCATGACGGGCCTTCCTGGGCTCGTCGAAATGCGGTCGCAAAACGAGCCTGGCCTTTCGATCGTGACCCTCGTGTTTACCGACGACACCCCGGTGTACTTTGCGCGTCAGCTCGTGGCCGAGCGCCTGGCCGAGGTTCGCGCACGCATCCCAGAGGGACTCAATCCCGTGCTCGGCCCCGTGTCGACCGCGTTGAGTGAGGTCTACCAGTACACGTTAGAGCGACCGGACGACGGCGATCGCCCGCTGACCAAGGAGGAGCTGCTCGAACGGCGCACGATTCAGGACTGGGTGGTGCGGCCCTTACTCCGCTCCGTGCCAGGTGTTGCTGAGATCAACTCGACTGGTGGGTATGTCAAACAATACCAGGTTCTTGTCGACCCGTTTCGCCTGCGCCTCTACGGGGTGACGATCAAGGACGTGCAAGAGGCCCTTGCACGCAACAACGCAAATTCCAGCGGGGGTATCCTGCCGCGCGGCCCCGAGATTCTGCTGGTTGGAGGCTTTGCCTTGATTCGGCAGCTCGAGGAAATCGGTTCCATCGTGCTGAAAGAAGTCGGCGGCACCCCCGTTTTTATCCGCGACGTGGCCGACGTGCGGGTGGGGGAAGAAGTCCGCTACGGGGCGATGGTGAAGGGAGGTCAAGGCGAAGCAGTAGGCGGGATCGTGATGATGGTGGCCGGCGGCAACGCGAAGGAAATCGTGTCGGCCATCAAAAAACGGGTGGAAGAAATCAACGACAAGCAACTGCTGCCCGGCGGCCTGAGAATTGTGCCCTATTACGACCGGTCGAAACTCGTCGATGCCGCGCTCGCCACCGTAAGCCGCGTGTTGCTCGAAGGCATCGTCCTCGTCGTTGTTGTTCTGTTCCTGTACCTGGGCGACGTTCGCTCGAGTCTTATCGTCATCGCCACGCTGTTGGTAACTCCGGCCGTTACGTTTCTCCTGATGAACTACCTTGGCATGTCTGCCAACCTGATGTCGCTCGGCGGACTCGCGATTGCCATTGGGCTCATGATCGATGGCTCCGTGGTTGTCGTGGAAAATGTATTCTCCCGGCTGGCCCAAGCCCAGGGCCGCGACCGACTGCAAGTGGTGCGCGAGGCGGCCTGCGAGGTTGGTGTGCCCGTGACCTTCGGCGTCGGGGTGATCATCCTCGTTTTCCTACCGCTCATGACCTTCACTGGCATGGAAGGAAAGCTCTTCGCGCCGTTGGCGTATACGATCGCACTGGCCTTGGCCGTGTCGTTGGTGTTGTCGCTGACGTTATCTCCGGTGTTGTGCGTGTACTTCCTGCGCGGAGGTCAGGAACACGAAACCAAGCTGGTCAGGGTGCTGAAGCGGCCGTACAGTTGGCTGTTGCGTCAGGCGGTTGCGCGGCCCGGGCTGACTCTGGCAACGGCTGCCGGTCTGTTCCTGCTGGCACTGGCTCTTTTTCCTTATCTCGGAACGTCGTTCATTCCCGAACTCAAGGAAGGGACCATTTCCCCGAACATCAATCGTGCTCCGAACATTGCGCTCGACGAATCCATCAAGATGGAGCTCGAGGCACAGCGATTGGTCAAGGATATCCCCGGCGTCGAGTACGTCGTGTCCAGACTCGGCCGAGGAGAATCCCCTATCGATCCCGCCGGTTACAACGAAACGGACATGATGATCGAACTGTTGCCCCCTGCAAAGCGGGGCGGGCGCACCCAGGATGAAATCGCAGAGGAAGTGCGCAGGCGGCTGTCCGTACTGCCCGGTGTGAACATCGTCATGGCGCAGCCAATTTCCGACCGCGTCGACGAAATGGTTACCGGCGTTCGGGCCGACATTGCCGTGAAGATTTTCGGTGACGACCTAGACCTCTTGCTGGGAAAGGCCACCGAAGTCGTGAAGGTAGCGAACACGATTCGGGGGACTGGAGAAATCAAAGTCGACCGTGTGGGAGGCCAGCACAATCTCCGCATCGTGGTCGACCGCCAGGCGATTGCTCGTCATGGACTCGATGCCGCGGACGTCCATGACGTTATCGAAGCCGCTGTGGGAGGCAGAGGCGTCACCGAGATTTACGAGGGGGAACGACGGTTCCAGGTGGTGGTGCGATACCCGGAGCACCTCCGCAATAGCGTTTCCGCGATTGCCAACATCAACGTGAACGGCCCACAAGGAGAGCCCATCCCCTTGCACGCGTTAGCCCAAGTCGAAGTGCAAGAAGGATTGTCGCAAATCAAACGCGAGCAAGGGCGGCGGAGAATTGCTGTGGCCATCAACGTGCGCGACCGCGACCTCGGGGGCTACGTGGCCGAACTCCAGCGGGAGGTCGAACGCCGCGTGCCTCTTCCCCCCGGGTACTTTTTCGAGTGGGGCGGCCAGTTCGAAAATATGCAGCGGGCGCGCGCGCATCTCGCAGTCATCGTGCCTATTACGATCGCAGCCATCTTTTTCCTGCTCTTTTTGCTGTTCGGGTCGCTGCGCTTGTCCGCCCTCATCATCTTGGTGCTACCGTTTGCCTCCATTGGCGGGGTGATTGGGTTGTTTTTGAGCGGTGAGTATCTCTCGGTTCCAGCTTCGATCGGTTTTATCGCTCTCTGGGGCATCGCCGTGCTGAACGGCGTCGTTTTGGTTTCCTACATTCGCACCCTCCGGCAACAAGGCATGCCCGTGCTGGCAGCGGTCATCGATGGCGCGCACCGCCGCTTTCGGCCGGTGATGATGACGGCAACCGTGGCAGCTCTTGGTTTGGTGCCGTTCCTCTTTGCCACAGGAGTTGGTGCAGAAGTGCAAAAACCGTTGGCCGTGGTCGTGATCAGCGGCCTCGTATCATCCACCGTGCTCACTCTGGTGGTCATCCCTGCCCTGTATCGCTTTTTCGACACCACCGCCGAAAAGCAAAGCGCCGTGCAGTGACTACTTCTGTCCCTACTCCCACCGGTGGAACGAGCCGCCAGCAGGGTTGCATGCTCCGTAACGCACCACTGGTCTCCCGAGCGAACTCTCCGCTGGGCGCTCACCATCTGAACGACAACACAGGGGACAAGCGAGGGCACTGACGAACGAGGGGTAAATTTTCCTTTCCTGAACGGCGCGAGTCGGCAGTGACGATCGTCGCCGGGCCGCGCGGTCCAACGCGAGGAGAGAATCCGTTCTCCTGACGTGCGTTGGTGTTGCGAGCGCAACCTTGCACGAAACGCGACTGCACTTCGAGGGAACCAGTCACCAAGCGCCACCAGCACGGTACCCGCACCACGGCACCCGCGCCCCATCCCGAGACGCCTCGCCGCTCTGACGGCGCGCGCCTCCGCACCCAGTGTGGGCGCGCCAATCTCCGGGGGCCATCTTATGCAATGAGTTGCATTTTCTAATTGTGGAGCGTACAAATGCACGTCTGCCGGAGGTCTCCCGGCATGCGCCTTTTCTTTCTCGCCCGGTGCGGACGAGGGTGCACGGGAATGGTGCTCGGACCCGCACGAAATCGGGTTTTCGCGCAGGCCATGGTGTTGCGGCACCGTTGGTTTCGGCGGGGCATTTTCCTGATGGTGGCGGCCGTGCGCGAGGCGGTCTCTGGGGGCGCACTCGCGGCACCAGCGTGTCCGGCAGACTGCGACCGGAGCGGTAGCCTGGTCCACTCGGAACTCAGTGCCGCGGTTAGTGATGGGCTTACCCCCTCCAACGCAGGGGCACCGACACGTTGCCCGGCAGTCGATGCCGACGGCGACAGGGACTACGGCGTAGAGGATTTGATTCGCGGCGCCACGGCTCGGGGTGTGGGTTGCGTGTGGGTGGTGTCACCCGCAGGGTGGAGGGGAGCGGCAGTAGACGGGCTAAACGGCCAGCTTCTCACCAGCGTTACGGTGTCTTCCAACCGTTGGCCCCTTCCATGACGCCGACCCGCACTCCCACTCGCACGCCCACGGGGCCCACGCGGACGCCAACTTCCACTCCGCCCACACCGCGGCTCCCAGGGCTTGCTGTGTTGATTCCCGATGTCGAAAGCGAGCCTGGGCACCGCGTTCCCTTAGACATTTACCTCGCCGGCGGCGAGCGAACGGTTGGGGGGCTACAATTCGATCTCCTGCTGCCACAAGCTGCAGTGGCATCGCTGAACCTCGGCGAAACTTCCTCCGATTGCGTACTCCCAGCAGAACTCACGGCAACGCATCGCCTACGTGCAGCCCATGCGCCGGATCGCCCTGTGACCGGATTCGATCGGGTGCGGGTGTTGGTGTTGGACGGCAACGTAACCGATACCGATTACAGCCCCACCGACACGCTCGCCGATGGCGTGGTCGTGCGTTGTTGGCTGACGGTTTTGAGCAATGCGCAACGCGGCAGGTACCCCCTGCGCATCGACCGCCCGCGCGCCGGTGACGTGCGCGGCACCTCTCTCTGGCCTATGCCGGGCAGAAGTTCCCTATGGGTCGGCGGGTGCACGGGAAGCTGCTGCTGAAGGAGGTCGGAACATGTCCCTGCATCTCGACAGCAGGAAATCCCCCTCGCAGCGCAACAGAGCTAGATCATTAGCGCTCCTCGCTGCCCTTTGCGGTGCCCTTTTCGCTCCAGGAGCGCCGGAGGCAAAGGGCCCCTGCGAGGAAGGAGGAGTAGGACAAGTCTATATTGTTCCGGTGGTTGGCGTACGCACCGAGGTTAGCGACATCCGTGGGCAGAAAGCTGGAAAGCGAGAGGTCGCCCCGGGTGAGTTCACGGAACTCTGTGTGGGCCTGAGGCTGGCAACGCCCGACGAATGGGCCACCTATATGTCACAGGCGACGATCAAGGTCGCCGAGCCTGGACTGGGATTCTCTCAAGCTCATTGTCGCAAAAAAGGGCGGGACTGGCCTTGTGCTGCTTCGTACGATCTTGGACCCTGGCCTACCCCCGGGGAGATCCTCGGGCCGCCTCATGTCGTACAGCCACCTCCAGACCCGGTATACGATACGCTTCGTCGGGCAGCGTGCCCTGCGAGAAGGGGCGGCCTCCTGTGCAATGAATTGCGGATGTTCATCAATGCTCCTGAGGGGTGGGCGCCCCCATTTCCAGAAGAGGGGTCCCTAATTTACCCGCCAGAGGAGCCAGAGGTAGGCTACTACTGTTGCAAGGTGCGCATTGCGCCGGAAAGCCGCCCCGGAGAATACACCATTGGATGCCGCCGCGAGAGGGAGATCTGTCCGAGCGAACTGGAGCAGTGTGAGCGGCTAGATGACTGCGGGCCATGGTCTTTTCGATCCCCCATTTGCTGTTGCCCATGGCCGTGCACGGCCGACAAGCTACGGGTAGTGCCCTGCGTGGGAGACTGCGAGCGTGACGGCCAGGTGACGGTGGACGAGGTGCAACGCGGCTTGCTGGTAGCCGTAGGCCTGGAAGACTCCTCCACGTGCGCTGCCGCTGATGGCAACGAAGATGGCCAGGTCACCGTCGACGAACTGGTGCGCTCCGTCCGCAACGTGCTGTCGAGCTGCGTCGAAACCGCGCGCGAAGACCGCGAAGCCGCAACCGCTAGCGAGCCTACAGCCACCCATGATCGAGTGGCACGCCACACGACAAGGTAGTCTCCTCACCCCCGGAGGCCCAATGGAGGATCCACCATGAAGGCGTCGAGTAGTAGCTACCCCGGACAAACTTCCGGCATGCTGCCCCGGTGCACCCGGCGAGGAAATCGTATCGCCGCAGCAGCCGCCATCGTTCTACTGGGTTTCGCGCTGCTCTGGCGAAATCCGGTGTTTCCCGTAACTCTATTGCTGCCGTCAGACCTGGCATTGCGCGGCCAGTATCTATCCTTCGAAACAGCCCAAAGTGCTGACGCACAGGACTTTGGCCGAGTACCGAGCTGGAGCCTGGTGGCCGTTCGCCAAGGTTCGATGCTTCGGGGAACACTCGTGGTGCCCGGCCACAAGCTCCTCGAAACCGCCCACGTGGAGGCGAGCTTAGAAAACGGGGATATCCACGGGGTTATTCTGGACGAAAGCGGGGAACAAATCGGCAGGGTGTGGGGCCGCTGGGGTTTGACGGGCGCCCAGGGAGGTTACGAGCTAATAACCAAGGAGACAGGCCAGTGGGGCTGGTCTCGCACTCCGATGCTCCAAGCTGTGCCCGAAGTACAGCAGTGATCACCGTGGGAGGCTCGCTTTGGATTGGGCAGGGCACACGCGCGAGGTGCTAACTTGCCTCGCCGAGCTTCCCTGGCGTCCGCCGCCCTCACCCGGGCCCCCGGCCCACCCTCTCCCGGTGGTGCGGCGTGTGGGGAACGTGGAAACGGCGGTACTGACGGCAACGGCAGGCGCACTGCGGCGGCAACGGACCATGGCGACGTGCGTTGCTGCGGGAACCACGGGCGCACTGCCGTGCGCCCCTACCACGTTGTTCCCCCTCTACCTCTGGGAGAGGGGGATCCCGGTGGTGCCGCGTGTCGGCAACATGGGGGTGGGCTTTTTGACAACAGTCGGGGTGCGTGTTATACCGCCCGCGCTTTAAGATCCCCTCCGAGAGGAGACTTTTGCTATGGCCCTTTTTGGCAAGGACGACAAATCACAGCGGTCCGAAGATGCCAGGCCAGCGTTTATCAACTCTCCGGTCCTTCCCGGCGAGCCCACACCGGCCGAGCCCACGGTGCAAGCCCATCTCGGCAAGGGTAGCCGTGTGGAGGGAAAGCTGAGTTTCGAGGGGAGCGTTCGCATCGACGGGCAGGTGGATGGTGAGATTCAAGCGCAGGAGGCGGTGATCATCGGTGAGAGCGCTGTGCTCAACGCACAGATAAGCGCCGGCACGGTCATTTTAACGGGCAAGCTCACGGGCGACGTGGTCGCGCGCAAGCGCGTGGAGCTGCGTGCACCTGCGCGGCTGCTTGGAAACATCACCACGCCCTGCCTGGTCATTCACGAAGGCGTGGTGTTCGAAGGGCGCTGCTCCATGGGAAGCGCCTCAGCCGATGCAAAACCGGCAACCACCACCGCCAGTGTCGCCGCGGCGGAGCGAGCCAAGGTAGCGCAGTTTCCCCGTGACGAGCGGCCCGCGGGGGTATCGTCTTCCGCAGGAGGTGGGAAGTAGCTCGGTCGCGGCAGCAAAAGCCTTCAACTCGATCGAACTTTGCGAACGCCTCTTGCCGGCGGCTTGCCACTTCGGGCCCCGGCGGAGGCGTTCGTGCGTAAGTGACAGCGGGTGTTTCTCTAATGAAGCTAATTAACCAAGTTTGTTTCAGGGCAGGTTCACGATGCTGACTTTTCCCCCGGATACGACCTTCCTCGTCCAGCTCGTGTCGTTCGTTTTGCTGTGGCTCGTTCTGCGGCGGATTGCTTGGGCCCCCATGTTGCGCGTGCTCGAAGAGCGGGACCAGCGCACCGTGGGCAACCGGCAGCTTGCGGCGCAGTATCGCGCCGAGGCTGAACAGGTGCAGCAAAAGTACGAAGCGGAGTTTGCCCGCGCGCGAGCGGAACTCACCGCCAAAATGCAAAGTGTTCGTTCCGTTGTGGCCAGCGAAGAGCAAGCCATTATCACCGAGGCACGCGCCGCCGCACAGAAACGGATCAACGAAGCCCGCGAGGCATTTTCGCGGGAGCTGAAAGAAGCGCGTGAGGCCGTGGCCCGCGAAGCCGAATTTGTGGGACACCTCATTGCCCGGCAAGTGTTGGGGAGGGACGTGCCGCGATGACCATCCGGCGTGTGCTCTGTTCGTTCGGTCCGATCGTTCTTCCCGTCGCCGCGTGGGCTGCAGGGCCAGCCAGCCACGGCGGCCACGAGGACCATGGGGGAATCCCTTGGACCACCTTGTTTTTTACCTTCGTCAATTTCGGCCTATTCGTGTGGCTTCTCGCCCGCTACGTGTGGCCGCAAGTTCGGTTGTGGCTGCGGGAACGGCACACTGCTGTCGTGCAAGAGCTCGAAGCTGCGGCACAAGCACGGCGCGAAGCCGAACAATTGCGCGCGCAGTGGCAGGAACGTTTGAACAAGGTCAACGAGGAAATCGCTCGGCTCAAGGAGCAGGTAGAGGCAGATCTAGCGCGGGAACGCGAGCGCGTGTTGGAGCACGCCCGAAAAACCGCGGAGACCATTCGCAAAGATGCCGAGCGAACGGTGGCTGCAGAAATGCGCCGCCTGGAGGAGGAACTTCGCGCTGAGCTCGTGCGCCACGCAGTGGAGATCGCCCGCGAAATCGTGCGGCGGCATTGGAGCAGTGCCGACCAGCACCGCACCGTAGAAGAATTTGCTCGGCAGGTGCAGTCATGAGCGCGGTAGCCCGACGTTACGCAAAGGCCTTGTTCGCCCTCGCTCGCGAGCGCAAGCAGGAAGAGGCCATCGCTGCGGAACTCAACCAGGTGGCGGAACTCGTCCGCAACCCGGAAATTGCTGTAGCCTGGAACAACCCCTTGCTCACCGCCGCCGAGCGCCGGCAGCTCACCATGGTGTTGCGCCAACAACTGAACCTTTCGGAGTTGTTCGGCCAGTTCCTCGAATACCTTGCCGAGCACAAGCGGCTCGAAGCACTGCCCTCCATTCGCGACCATTACGAGCGCTTGCTCGATGAGGTCGCCAATCGCACCCGTGCGCGCATCGTAACCGCACTGCCTCTCACCGAGGCGGAGTTGGAGCAAATCGTGCAGCTTCTGCGCCAGCGGACTGGCAAAACCGTGTTGGCGACCACTGCAGAGGACCCTTCACTCGTCGGAGGGTTCGTCGTCGAGGTGGAGGGCAAAGTCTTCGATGCCAGTGTTGCCAATGAGTTGAACTTACTCGCCACCCGTCTCGGTGCTGGCACATCCCACTGAAGAGGAGACAAGTAAGCCATGCAAATCCGACCGGCTGAGATCAGCGAAGTCATCAAGCAGCAAATTGCCCAGTTCGGACGCGAGATCGAAATCCGCGAGACCGGCCGCGTTTTGTCCGCTGGCGACGGCATTGCCCGGATTTACGGGCTGGCGGAAGCCGCTGCCGGAGAGCTTCTGGAGTTCCCCCATGGAATTTACGGGATGGTGCTCAACCTGGAGGAAGACAACGTCGGCGCTGCCATCTTCGGCGAGGCTCACCTGATCAAAGAAGGCGACGAGGTCCGTCGCACTGGCCGCATTGCCGAAGTGCCGGTGGGCGAAGCGCTGCTTGGGCGTGTCGTGAACGCGCTCGGACAACCGATCGACGGCAAAGGGCCGATCGAAGCCACCGAAACGCGCCGCATCGAAATCAAAGCCCCAGGCATTGTGTGGCGCCAGCCGGTCAAGGAGCCTTTACAAACCGGCATCAAAGCCATCGACTCGATGATTCCGATTGGCCGAGGCCAGCGCGAGCTTATCATTGGCGACCGCCAAACGGGCAAAACAGCGGTGGCTGTGGATACCATCATCAATCAAAGAGGGGGCGACGTCTTCTGCATCTATGTGGCTGTTGGGCAAAAGCGCTCCACGGTGGCCCAAGTGGTGGAAAAGCTTTCCCGCTTCGGGGCGATGGATTACACCATCGTGGTCGCCGCCACAGCTTCCGAAGCAGCTCCTCTGCAGTTCATTGCCCCCTATGCCGGTTGCGCCATGGGCGAGTACTTCCGCGATAGCGCAAGGCATGCCTTGGTGATTTATGACGACCTTTCCAAGCACGCAGTGGCGTACCGGCAGCTCTCGCTCCTGCTGCGGCGCCCGCCAGGGCGGGAAGCGTACCCAGGAGACGTATTTTACCTGCACTCCCGCTTGCTCGAGCGCGCAGCCAAGATGAGCGACGAACGAGGAGGGGGTTCGCTTACGGCGTTGCCCATCATCGAAACCCAAGCGGGCGACGTTTCGGCCTATATTCCCACCAACGTGATCTCCATCACTGACGGCCAGATTTTCTTGGAAACCGACCTCTTTTACTCGGGCGTGCGGCCAGCGGTAAACGTGGGCATCTCGGTTTCCCGCGTGGGAGGGAACGCGCAAATCCGGGCGATGCGTCAGGTTGCAGGCTCGCTGCGGATCGAACTTGCCCAGTACCGCGAGATGGCGGCGTTTGCGCAGTTCGGCTCCGATTTAGACGCAACCACGCAGCGGCAGTTGGCCCGCGGAAGTCGACTGGTGGAAGTGCTCAAACAGGGACAGTACGAGCCACTTCCGGTGGAAAAACAAATCCTGATCATTTATGCAGCCACCAACGGCTACGTAGATCACCTCCCGGTCGAGGCCGTGCGCAAGTACGAGGCCGAGCTCTATCGCTTCGTGGACAATCGTCACCCGGAAATCTTGCAGGCGATCCGGGAAAAGAAGCAGCTCGACGATGCTTTGAAAGCGCAAATCAACGCCGTTCTCGACGAGTTCAAGGCGATTTTCCAACCCTAGGTGCACTTCGATCAGACCCACAACCGGTTCTTGCCATGGCCAGTTTAAAGGCAATTCGGAAGCGCATCGCTTCGGTAAAAAACACGCAGAAAATCACCAAAGCGATGAAAATGGTCTCCGCGGCGAAACTTCGCCGTGCGCAAGACGCGGCCACGAATGCGCGCGCTTACGCAGAAAAGTTGAGCGAACTCATGCGCCAGGTGGCTGCCAGCATGAGCGACACGCCCCATCCTTTGTTGCAGAGGCGGGAACGCGCGGTAGGGCGGGTAGACTTGCTCCTCATCACGGCCGACCGCGGCCTCTGCGGGGCGTACAACAGCAACCTGATCCGGCGCGCGGAGCAACTTCTGGCGGACCACGGGCGCGAGCGCGTGCACGTCACCTTCGTGGGCCGTCGCGGCTTCGATTATTTCAAGAAACGCGGCGTGGTGATTGCGGACAAGCACATCAATCTCTTCGGGGGCCCGGACCTTGCCCTGGCCCGCCGCTTGGCCGATCACTTGGCCAACGAATACGCTGAGGAAAAGACCGATGCGGTCTTTGTCCTGTACAGCCACTTTCGTTCGGCCCTGTCACAGGTGCCGACGGTGGAGCAGCTCTTGCCCATTGTGCCCGCAGCCGTCAGCCCCGAGGGAGTGCGCGAGTACGTGGTGGAACCCGACGCAGCCACCCTACTCGACCGCTTGCTCCACCAGTATGTGCGAGTTCTCGTTCACCGCGCTTTTCTCGAAGCGCAAGCAAGCGAACACGCCGCAAGGATGACGGCGATGGACAGCGCCACGAGCAATGCCGCGGACATGATCGACCGCTTAACGCTGGAGATGAACCGCGCCCGCCAGGCAGCCATCACGAAAGAGCTCATGGAAATCGTCAGCGGAGCTGAAGCACTGAAGGGATGAGAGGTTGGACAACATGAACATGGGAAGAATTACGCAAGTGATCGGTCCGGTCGTCGACGTCGAGTTTCCTAACGGGGACCTACCCCCGATTTACAACGCGTTGCGCGTCAGCAACCCCTCGATCAGTACCCAGCCTTGGAACTTGGTGCTCGAGGTCGCCCAACATTTGGGTGAACGCACGGTCCGTTGCATTGCCATGGATGCCACGGAAGGCCTCAAGCGTGGCATGCCTGTGCGCGATACGGGCGGACCCATCAAGGTGCCGGTGGGACCCCAAGTGCTCGGCCGCATTTTGAACGTGGTCGGAGAGCCGGTGGACGAAGCCGGCCCGGTAGAAGGGGAAGATTACTATCCCATCCACCGCGAGCCGCCGAAGTTCGTCGACCAGGCCACGGAAATCCAACAGTTCGAAACGGGGATCAAAGTGGTCGACTTGCTGACGCCTTACGCTCGCGGCGGCAAGATCGGGCTCTTTGGTGGCGCGGGCGTGGGCAAGACGGTGTTTATCCAAGAACTCATTTCGAACGTTGCCACCCACCACGGAGGATACTCTGTATTTGGCGGCGTGGGAGAACGCACGCGCGAGGGCAACGACCTCTGGCTCGAAATGAAGGAGTCGGGCGTCATTTCGAAGACCGCGCTGATCTACGGGCAGATGAACGAACCGCCCGGGGCACGCGCGCGGGTGGGGCTTACGGCCGTCACCACGGCGGAATATTTCCGGGACGTGGAAGGCAAGGACGTTCTTCTGTTTATCGACAATATCTTCCGTTTCACCCAAGCAAACTCCGAAGTGTCTGCCTTGCTGGGTCGGATCCCCTCGGCCGTGGGGTATCAGCCCACTCTTTCCACCGACCTCGGCGAACTGCAGGAGCGCATCACCAGCACCAAGCGGGGAGCCATTACCTCGGTGCAGGCCATTTACGTGCCGGCGGACGACCTGACGGACCCAGCGCCGGCAACCACCTTTGCTCACCTGGATGCCACCACGGTGCTGTCGCGGGCGCTGACGGAAATCGGCATTTATCCTGCGGTCGATCCGCTGGACTCGACCTCGCGCATCCTCGACCCGAACATTGTCGGCGAGGAGCACTATCGTGTGGCGCGCGCGGTGCAAGAAGTGCTGCAGCGGTACAAAGACTTGCAGGACATCATTGCGATTTTGGGCATGGACGAACTCTCGGAGGAAGACAAGCTGATCGTCGCCCGAGCGCGAAAGATCCAGAAGTTCCTGTCCCAACCCTTCCACGTGGCCGAAGCGTTCACCAACATCAAAGGGGTTTACGTCAAGCTTGCCGATACCATTCGCGGCTTCAAGGAAATCGTGGAAGGCAAACACGACGACGTGCCGGAACAAGCTTTTTATATTGTTGGCACGATCGAAGACGCGCTCGAGAAGGCTCGCCGCCTGGCTGCGTAAATCATGGCTGCCCGACTTGTGCTTCGCATTGTCACGCCCAAGCAACCGATCCTCGAGACAGAGGTGCAGGAGGTGACCGCCCCGGGGACGCTGGGCGAGTTCGGGGTACTGCCGGACCACGTCACCTTTCTTTCCTCCCTCGAATGCGGCGTGCTCCGCTACCGCACGCTGCAGCGTGAGGCCGCCGTGGCCGTTCGCGGGGGCTTTGCCGAGGTGCGGGCAAACGTGGTGACGGTGCTGGCCGACGATGCCGTGCTTGCAGAAGACATCGCCCCCGAAGCAGTCCGCAGCGACCTCACCAGCGCGGAAAGCGTGCTCAAGCGTGCGGCTTTCGGCACCCCCGAATACGCCGAGGCAGAAGAGCGCAAGCGTTGGGCCGAGGCCTGCCTGGCTGCCACACGCTTGCGTCCGGCAGGCTAGCCGCGGGTCAGCTGGGTGCTTTCGTCATGCGCGCCACTGAATTGCAGCTCGAGCCTCTAGGGCTATACAAAGCCGCCGTGTCTTCCAAAGAGGAAGCTTGGATTGCGGTCGCTCGTATCGACGAACTTCCAGATCGAAGTAGCAAGAAGTTTTTCGCTGTTGTCGACGGCGCGGAGGAGGAGTGCTTCCTCGTAAACTACCAGGGCCGCTTTTACGCTTACGTGAATCGCTGTTGCCATGTACCGATGACGCTCGACTGGGTGGAAAACCGCTTCTTTAGTGCTGATGGTCGCTACCTCCAGTGCGCCACCCATGGGGCGTTGTACTTACCGGAATCTGGAGAATGCGTGGCCGGGCCACCGTGCGGTAAATTTTTGCAGAGGCTTCCAGTCGCCACCGCCGATGGCACCGTCTACGTTGCCGTCGAGCAGGGAAAACGGCCACGACAAAATGACTGAACGAGGGGGATGATATGGCTCGACAAGACCGCCGCTGGGAAATTCGCCGCCGCCGGAACCGGCGCAAAAAACTGGCAAAGCTGCGCGCTCGGTACAGCGCCGCCCGCACTGCTGCGGAACGCGAGAAGATCCTGGCCAAGGTGCAACGGGTGGCCCCTACGGTAACGCGCGATCAATTCCTGGCTAGCATCGAAGCACAGTCCGGCCAGGCGCGCCCGGCACCTCGCAAACCGCACAGCCGGCCGGGCACGAGCGCTTCCGCTTAGTGCCCACGGGATTCCCTTTCGGAACTCACCCGATCGCACGCGCCGAATCTTACTCGACGGGGCCTTCGCCGTAGGCGAGCATCGCCGCCGTATAAAGCAGCGCATGCTCCCAAACGTGGGGCACATCGTTTTGCGGCCAGTAATCTGGCGCCACCCCGTCGCCGTTGCGGTCGACCTGAACTCGACCGTACGACTCCGACATGTGAAGGGTGCCGTTGGTGGTCAGGTTGCGTACGAAGAACTGCACGACACGGCGCAGCTCTGCCAGCATCCTTTGGTCGTTGCGCTGGCGAGCCAGATAGGCCAGCGCCAGTAACGGTTCCGCATTGTAGCCGCTTTCCGGAGCGGTGCGATTCAAGATCGGGTCGATCCCTCGCTCTCGCAAGACTTGCGCGTGTGTGGTCGCCAGCGGATCTTCCGGAGACAGGAAGCGCACCGGCCAGATCACCCATGGGGCACGCGGACCATCGAGGTGCGGCACCGGGTCCTGCCGCAAGAAGTGGCGGGGAATGGCTTCCTCGAGTTCCCGAGCTCGTACTTGCCAGCGCTCAACCTCTACTGGGTCGAAACCGCAATCTTCGGCGGCCTGAATCCCGCTGCGGAGGGCCAGCAAAACCGTCTGGGCGCCGAGCAAGGTCTGCGTTAGTGGAATGTTGTCGTCCTCGTTCGCATAGCATTGAAGGTTGTTCGTTTCGTCCTTGCAGTTCGCCAGGTTCGTGGCACCGAGCGCGATGGAGGGGCAAACGGCCGCTAAGTAGTCTCGTCGCTCCACCGGGTCGCGCAAAAACTTCGCGTGCTCCCATAGCGTCCACACCACCAGGCCCGCAGCGTCGATTTCGAAAGACAAGGGCAGCCCCGGAATTGCTGCTACGGGATCGGTGTAATAGTTGGCCTCCACGGTGCCCGCGGGCACGCACGCCGGGTACGTCGGCCGTTGCCGGTTGCATGGGCCGAAATCGTACAGTGGTGACCAGTCGGCGGGCCGCTTGCGCTGCACGCGTGCGTAAAACCGGTTGTGCCGCGTGACCAGGTCGTGATAGCCAGCCAAGTCTAGCGCGTAGTTGATGAACGCCCCGTCGCGCGGCCAGTCCTCACCATAAGGCGGCTGCGTGTTCACACTGGCTACGATCCCGCCGCTGGCCTCGTCCATGGCCGTACGAATCACGATCAAGGAACGCTTGGCGAAGGCCAGGACCACCGGGTCGTCGGTGTTGGGCAAACGTGCTGGGGCGAGGAATTGCTCCCACCACGCTTCGGTAGAAGCGCGCTGGGCATCGACGCGTTCTACCCGAGTAGCCCTCAGGAGGCCGTAGGCGTTGTCTCGCGTGTCGGCAATGGCAATGTCGATGGTTGCACTGGCTTTGTTGTCCACAAAGGCAAGCCGCTTTGCCACCGCAGCGTTGGCTTGGCACGCAGCAATGGGCGAACCGGAAAGCTGGCCATCAACAGCGTCGCTGTACGCGCTTTCTGCGTCGTACACCCAACCAAGCCGGCTACGGCACTCACCGAGCGGCCCTTGGGGATGGGTGATTTGCCGCTCGCATTGAAAAGCCATGCGCACGAATTCGGCAAACGCCTCGCCCAGGTCGAACACCCGAATCGTGTTTTCTGCCAGGCGGCTTTGGAGGCGACAGATCTCGGTTTGATCGAAGCCGCATTGGTAGCCGTCGTCTCCACCGCGCACGCCCATGGCGATGTACACTCCGGGTTCGTCGAGCTCTTGGATCAGTGCGGCGACTTGTTGTTGCAATGCTGATCCTGCCGCGGGCTCTCGCAGGATTTGCGAAACTCGCGCAAGCCGATGCTGGTCCACCCGCTCGCTCTGCGGAAGGTAGTGCAAAATGGCCCGCTCTTGCGCATCGTACACAACGGCATGGTCGTTTTTGAAGTCCAACGCCCAGTCGGCCACGGGAAACATGGGTTGTCGCGACATCGTTGGGGCAAAATTGCTGTAAAAGACCAACGTCGCCTCTTGCACGGGTGAACCCGGCAGCCGCTCGACCTCATAGTGGTTCACCAACACGTTCCGCTCGGGCAAGATAAACTGGTATGCCCGAACGAGTAGCCGAAGCTCATCGTGGCGCATCAGCGTGAGAGCCACGTTGGAGCTGTCGGACGTGTAACGCTGCTCATGGTGCCACGGTAAGTCCCGCAGCCACGTGAACCCGCGCTGCCCCGAACGTGTACGATACGCCAAGCCGGGGAATGCCCCGGCACTGTCGAGGGCCCCAAAGTGCGGCTTGAGGCGCGCGTCGGGATCGTTGGAGGTGAGATAATCCAACTGGTCGTAGTAACTCGGACCCGGCCACTTCAGCGACGTTATCTCCCCGCAAAGCGAGATCGTACTCGTCAGCTTTCCAGAACCGAGCGCCGCATTCGTGTTCGTTGCTCCCCATTGCAACTCGAACGGGTTGGGAGCATCGGGAAGCACTCCGAGTTGCGGGCACGGTGGACGCGCGGCCGCAAGCGGGCCCCCACCAGGCGGCTCGCCATCCGATCCGCAGCCCGAGCCTAGCACGGCCACGGCGCACCAAACTCCAAGAAGCATCCAAACCCGACCCAGTGTTCTCTTCAAGAGCACGAACTCTCCGCCTCCCCAAAAGTCCTTTTGTCTCTCCCACACTCGCCAAGTATCGTTCCATAGCGCAGGAGCGCTGGCAACGTCAGGGGTAAACTTGCACCCTCAGTCCCACCTCGCAAATGCGGTCCGCAAGCGCACACAATGCCTCCGCGGTTAACGGTGCCAGGTGGCGTGCTTCCGGCTGGGCGGACGGGCGCGCCACTGTATACAAAAGCACGCCGCACAGTGGCACGGTCTGGCGCCACAAACGCTGCAGAAATTCCAGATAAGCTTCGATTTCTGCCTCGGGCGGCGGCGCCCCGTCCCAAGAAAACATGCAGGTCTGGATCCAGGTGGGACAAAGCTCGGCACACATGGCCAGGTTTCGCTCCACGCGTTCTGGAGACATTCTTGTGCGGTTGACCTGCCACAGGCCTTCCCGCGTAACACGATCCACCTTGAACCAAACTTCGCCGGTGAGCGACGCGAGTCGTTCGATCCCCTGTCGCACCTCTGGGCGGTGAAGCTGGCTACCGTTGGTGATCAAAATCGTCTTCACGCTCGCCCCGATCCCGAGACTTCCCCGCACACGCGCGATGGCCTGAATGACTTCGGGAAACTCGCGAGCGGTGGTGGGCTCGCCGTTTCCGGAAATCGCGATGTCTCGCAATTCCTGAAAACCAACGGGCAAGTGCCGCTCGAGGTAGTCGCCCCGCAGCACCTGGCCTAAAAAGGCTTCCAACTCCTCGCCGAGCTGCACGATGTCGATCGAGGGGGCAGCTCCCTTCCGTAAGCCTTCCACCTGGCAGTAAACGCAGCGCCAGTTACACGCGTTGTTCGGATTCAAATTCACGCCCACCGATAGCCCCCGGCTACGGCGCGACAGCACGGGGTAAACGTACCGTAGCCCCGCGCGCTCCCGCGAGTGGTCGGTTGTGGTCAGCACGGTCTGGTCCATTCCCTGCGGATTGCTTGTAGACGCCAGGCTTCGGGAAACAAGCACCTTGGCCCTTTGCTCGCCCCCACCTTGCCCGCCCGTCTTGAACATACTAAACGTTCAGTATGCCCGCGCAGGCCCAGCCAACTCGGGAAAATCCACGTCGGGAGTTGCTGAACGTGGCCATCGATTGCTTTGCGAAGTACGGCTACGCAGCAACCTCGATCGATCGCATTGCCAAAGCGGCGGGCGTTACCAAGGGGGCCCTGTACTACCACTTCAAGGACAAAGAGGAGTTGCTGCTCGAGTCCGTGAAGCACCGGCTTGGCCAGTTCGAGCGACGGGTGGTCCAAGAAATCGCCACAATTGCCGACCCGGCGGAGTCGATTCGAACCCTCGGTCGCATTTGCCACGAACACGCCACCAAGAGCAACCACCGGCGCCTGATCGTTACCTTGATGGTGGAAGCGCTGGACACGTACCCCGCTTTGGAGCGGGTGTTTCGTGACATGATGGGGCGTTTCCGCGCGTTCGTGGCCAACTTGATCGAGCAGGGCAAGAAGCGGGGGCGTTTCCGCTCCGACGTGGACTCTCAGTTGGCTGCCGGAATGTTTGCCGGCGCCGTCATGGGACTGGAAATCCAGTACTACCAAGATCCGGCAAGCTTCGACTTGCGCCGCGCGCTCGAGGAAAGCTGCGAACAGTTTCTTGCCTGGCTCGCTCGGCGGGCCCGCGGAGCCAGGTGGAAACAAAGGAGGAGATAAACCATGGTCAGTTTCGAACCCAGTGAAGAGCAACGGCTCATCCGGGACACGGTGGCCACGTTCGCCCAGGAACAAGTGCGTCCCCAAGCCCGCGCCAGCGACGAAAGCGGCGAGATCCCCGCTGCCTTGATTCAACAGGGTTGGGAGCTTGGGCTGACACAAGCTGTGATCCCCGAAGAATACGGAGGAGCGGGTGAAGCCCACAGTGCGGTAACCAGTGTGTTGTTGATCGAGGAGCTTGCGTGGGCTGATTTGTCCATCGCCTGCCATTTGCTTGCACCTCGCCTCCTGGTGGTGCCGGTCATCGAAGCCGGAACCGAGGAGCAAAAACGGCGCTTGCTGCCGCGCTATACGCTCGACAGCTTCGTGCCGGCCACGGCGGCGGTGGTGGAACCGCGGTGGGACTTCGACTTGTCCTCCCTTTCCGTTACCGCAACCCCGCGGAACGGAAGCTACGTCCTTTCGGGCACCAAGTGTTTCGTCCCGCTCGCGGCCGACGCGGAGCACCTGGCAGTCTTCGCCCGCATCGGAGATGGCGACGAGGTAGGCGTATTTCTCCTCGAACGCGGCACCGCGGGGATGACCATCCTCGAACGAGAGAAAAACATGGGCCTCAAAGGTCTGGCGACGTACGAGGTGGCCTTCGACCAATGCCAAGTGCCTGTGGAGCAGCGGCTCGGCGGTGCGTCGGGTTGCGATGTGAATCGCCTGTTGAACTTGCAGCGCGTGGCCCTGGCGGCGGCCGCCGTCGGAGTGGCCCGGGCTTCGTTCGAGTATGCGCGCGATTACGCCAAGGAGCGCAAAGCCTTCGGGGTGGCCATCGCCCAGAAACAAGCCATCGCCTTCATGCTTGCCGAGATGGCCATCGAGATCGACGCCGCGAGGTTGCTGACCTGGGAGGCCGCGTGGAAACTCGACCGGGGCGAAGACGCCACGCGCGAGGCCGTTCTGGCCAAGCAGTACGCGGCCAACATGGCCCTGATGGTGGCCGACCGCGGTGTCCAGATTCTCGGGGGCCATGGCTACATCCGCGACCACCTGGTGGAGTTATTCCTCCGCAATGCCCGCGGCTTTGCCACCTTCGAAGGGCTGCTGACCGCGTAAAACCCCACAGGAAAGGAGAGCAACGCCATGATCGATTTCGAACTTCCGCCGCAGGTTCAACAAGCACGCGACATGCTGCACATGGTTGCGGAAACCATGATGCGCCCGATCGCGCGAGAGTACGACGAACGGGAACACGAGAAACCGTGGGATTTCCTCAATGCTATGTGGGAAGCCTCGAAAGCGACCAACCCGGTGAGCTTCGGAGGTGGAGGGAAGAAGGAACCCGGGGCGCCTTCGGTTCGCAACCTGCAAACCGTGGTGAGCATCGAGGAACTTTCGTGGGGCGATGCTGGCCTTTACCTTTCCATTCCCAATCCGGGCCTAGGCGGGGCTGCGGTCGCCGCTGCCGGCACTCCGGAACAACGCGAACGCTTCTTGGCTCGGTTTCGCTCCGGACCACCGAAGTGGGGTGCCATGGCCATCACGGAGCCCCACTGCGGTTCGGACACGGCCGCCATCACCACCACAGCCGTGCGTGACGGTGATCACTGGGTGCTCAACGGCACCAAGATTTTCGTCACCAGCGGAAAGATGGCAGCGCAGGAGTCCGACGGCTTCGTCGTGGTGTGGGCCACGGTGGACAAATCCGCCGGGCGCGCTGGCATCAAGGCCTTCGTGGTCGAGCGTGGAACGCCTGGAATGACGGTGGTCAAGGTGGAAGACAAGATGGGAATCCGCGCCTCGGATACCGCCATGATCGTCTTCGAGAACTGCCGGATTCCGCTCGACAACATTCTGGGAAGCCCGGAAGTGCAACGGTCGACCGAAGGGTTCAAGGGCGCCATGGCGACGTTCGATGCTACGCGCCCTGCAGTGGCCGCTAGCGCTATCGGGATCGGCCGTGCTGCCCTCGATTTCGTGCGGGCCGAGCTCGAGAAACACGGCATCAAGATCCGCTACGGGGTGTCCCGCAATAAACTGACCGCGATCGAGCGCGACTTCATGGACATGGAAGCCACCCTGCAGGCCGCGCGCTTGCTCACGTGGCGTGCGGCGTGGCTCATGGACCAGGGCCGGCACAACAACCTCGAGGCATCGATGGCCAAGGCCAAAGCCGGACTGGCTGTGACCCAGGTAACCCAAAAGGCCGTGGAGCTTCTGGGGCCGCTCGGCTACTCGCGCAAGTACTTGCTCGAGAAGTGGATGCGCGACGCCAAGATCAACGACATCTTCGAGGGCACGCAGCAAATCAACTTACTTGTCGTGGCGCGTCGCATCCTCGGGTACTCGAGCAAGGAACTGAACTGAAGCGGCCGGGTCCAAAGCCGCCTTGCTCGATGCGCTTGCGTCGACACGTTCACCTGCAGTAGCTTGCGCGGCCTATGGCGGCCACTCGGATCGGACTCATTGGCGCGGGCGTCATCGGCTCGACGCACGCGGCCGTACTGCAGCAAATTTGCGCGGCCCTTCCCGGCCGTGTGGAATTGACCGCAGTGGCCGATCCAGACCCGCTGGCGCGCGAGCAAGCCGCAGCCACGTTTGGTTTCCGCCACGCGTTTGCGGACGGCCACGCCCTGCTCGACCAAGCCCTGGTTGACGCTGTGTTCGTTTGCCCTCCGACGGCCTTCCATGCCGAATTCGTGCTCCACGCGGCGCAGCGAAAAGTGGCCATTTTCTGCGAGAAGCCGCTTGCCATGTCGTACGCCGAAGGCGTTTCCATGGTCGAGGCCGTGCAGCGTTCTGGCGTGCCTCATCAGATTGGCTTGGTGCTGCGTTTTTCCGCGGTATACACGGTGATGCGCGAGATGCTCCGCGAGCCCGCGTTTGCCGAGCCGCTCGCCGTTGTCTTTCGCGACGACCAAGTGTTCCCTATCCGCGGAGTCCACCACAGCCCCTGGCGGGCTGACCGGGCGCTCACCGCCGGCGGCACACTCATCGAACACGGTGTGCACGACCTCGATTTGCTCACCTGGATGTTCGGCCCACCGACGCACCTCCAGGGCTGGATGCGCAACGTCACCGGCCACCCAGGAGTGGAAGATTACGTTGCGGTGGAGCTTCGTTTCGCGGGAGGACTTCAGGCGCAGCTTGTCAACGTGTGGCACGACATGGTGCAGCGACCATCCAATCGACGACTGGAGATTTTCGGGCGGCGCGGATTCGTTGCCAGCGACGCGGATTTTCTCGGCCCGATCCAGTGCCAAATCGGTGATGGGCCAGAAACCGAGATCGCCGCCGCAGAAGTTCTCGAACGGTTTCGCCGGGTTGTGCCGGTGGAACCTGCCCCACTCAGCGAACTAGCCGGCGTGGCTTATTTGGTGCAGGACTTGCGATTCCTCGAATCGCTATGGCAAGGGCGGACGCCATTCCCAGGGCTGGAAGTGGGTCTCGAAGCCCAACGTCTGGCCGAGGCTGCCTATCACTCCGCGCGCACGGGCCAACCGGTGGAGTTAGCGAGCTTCCCCTCTGCCGAGAAGCTGGAGCGCTCGCGTAAGTCCGCTTAGAAGCCTGCGCCCCTGCCGAGGCACTACCCTTGGCCGGAACGCTTGCCTGTGGCAAACGTTGCCGACGGAGGAAGTAGCCATGCCGAAGCTCGAGTCGTTCGCGGGCATCCGTGCCGTGATCACCGGTGCATCCAGCGGCATCGGGGAGCTGTTGGCCCGGCGCTTAGCTCAAGAAGGCGCTCATGTTGCCCTGGTGGCAAGGCGCAAGGCGGATCTCGAGCGCGTCGCTGCCAGCCTGGTCAATGGTGGCGCACGGGCTCTGGTGGTGCCAGCCGACGTAGCGCGGCGCGACGAGGTGTTCGCCGCAGCGGAGCGTATCCTCGGCGAGTTCGGTGGCGTCGACCTACTCGTGAACAACGCTGGCTATGGGGGGCACCGGCGGTTTGTCGACTGGGACCTCGACGATATCGAGCGCATCATGCAGGTGAACTACTTTGGCACGGTGTATTGGACCAAGGCCTTGCTTCCGAAAATGATCGAGCAACGTCGCGGCTGGATCGTTGTCATGGCCTCGGTTGCCGGCAAACTGGGCGTGCCCGATGAAAGTGCGTATGCAGCGACGAAGTTCGCGCAGGTGGGGCTTGCCGAGGCGCTTTCTTACGAAGTGGAAGACTTTGGCGTCCACGTTCTCACTGTCTGCCCCGGCGCCGTAGACACGCCCTTCTTCGACGAGCAAGCTCGTCGGCGCATGCCCGACGTGGCCAAACGCCTGATGATTCCGCCGCAACGCGTGGTCGACGCCACGATCCGTGCGCTGCGGAGAGGAAAGCGCGAGATTACCGTGCCAGGCTTTATCCGGCTGAGTTATATCGTTCGGGCGGTGGCACCGGGCATGTTGCGTCGCAATACGAAACGAGTGGCCATGCCGCCGGCTCCGTGACCGTGTTGCACGGGAAATGCCGCAAAACTATATGCGGCAAGCTTTGCAACCCATGTCTCGCGCAACAGCTACTGCCCTAGCCATCGTACGAGTGCCCAAGGGTGCGCCCCGCCCTTCGGACGAGGAGTTTCGCCGCGCTTTGGAGGAAGATCGCAACCAGTTGCATCTCGAACCCAATCCAGAGATTCGGGACTTTTTCGTCGCCGGGCCGTTTTCCATCACCCTCGATGGCCAAGACTTCGATGAGTACGTCGTGTGGGAACGCTAGGGCCAATTTCACGTTTGGCTCCAACCGCCTTGCCCTCGCCATGCGATGCCGGCCATGACGCCTGCCAAACCGCGGTGCGACCAGCAGCTCATCACCGCTCTACCGCGTGAGCGACGCCCCCGCAGCGAGCGGTGAGCCTCCCTCGTCGGTGTTCCCGCCGCTCCTTGGCTACACTACCGCCAACTCGCAAAGCCGTCGTCTTTTCGTGAATCGTCGGCCCGAACTTCGTGCGTGTTAAGCCGGAGCACCTGCAGGCAGGGGCGCAACCCAGGAGGAGACCGGCAAACGGGCGAACGGCTTTGCGCGGCTCAGCCGGGGGAGTGGGCACACCGCAAAGGCGGTGGTCGGGGCAGCCCATATCTCCCGACCCGACGGTGCCTGACAGTCCGGGTGCAGCGCCGCGCGTTCTTGCCGCTGGTCAACCAGCCTGCGGGTTCGCAACGCCTCGCCTCAGCGATCGCCGCGGTCCCCCGTTCTTGGTCTCGGGCTCCGTGCAATCCGTGCTTCACTGAGTCCTCGGGCACTCCTTCACCATTCAGCTCCGTTTCCCGGCGTGCGCCGCATGACCCGGAACAGCCGCAAAGCGTTGCGACCCGTTAGACTGCGGTCGAGACATCCGCTTCCCCAGGGTCGGCCCACCTGCCTAGTCCGCCGCCGGCATATCGCCCCGGGGGGCGTTCTTCGGAGGGCACTGGTCCTAGAAAGTTCTCGACACTCCCACATCAACGCCCCGGTTCATTCGGCGCTTGCCTGAAACTGGCAGCCAACGTCGGCCATCCCCCAGGGTCCCAAGCCCTTTGTCTACGCTCCAAAACGCCTCCACCCCAAGGTGTGTTGCGGCCGACCCACGAATCGGCCTCGAAAGTCGCTTGCACCTGTGTCGAAGCCACCTTAACCCACCGAGCCCAGGGGCAGCACTTGCGCTCGCACCTCGACGTGCACCCGCCGGCAAAAGCACGACTCGAGTAGGATACCCACAAGACCTCGGTCAGGACCTCCCCTCTCGAACAACAACGCGCGGATGGAGGCACGCCTACTAGGATTATCGGCACACTTGCTCGGTTCAGAAGCCTGCGGGCACCGTAGCATCGTGATGCGATGGAGGCGGCTCACGCGGAGTTTCTCGCGGGGGTGCCATTTAGCTTCGGCTCCGCGGTTCACTTGGTCGCCAAACTTGCGCCTCTTTCCCGCCGGCCAACCCTGCGCTAGCAGGCGATCAAGGACTGGCCATGGCGGAGGGGAGCCGGCCTAGGCGGCAGCGCAAAGTACGCACACGGCGGGCACAAAGCCGCACCCGCGGTGGCGGTGTGCACTGGCTGGGATCGAAGTGGAGAGAGGCATGTCTCTTCGTTGGAGAGTGGCTCTCGCTGACTGTTGCCGCCTGCGCTGGTGCGTTGTGGGTGTTCGGGAAGGTGTTTCCCTGGCTGTGGTCCCTTCGGCCTCCATGGCTACGTTTTACGGCGAGCATCGTTGGGGCCTTCCTCGCCGCGGTCGTGGTCGTGGCGAGCTGGTCGTTGTTGCGAGTGCGGTTGAGCAAAGCTCACCGCTGGCTCCCCGTTGGTGTGGCATGCCTACTGGCGGTGGGGGCATGGTCGTTCATTCGGAGCGAGAGCGCCTTTCAGGGGTACGAACAACTCAAACGGCAGCTTTCCGAACGGGAGGAAGGCGAGCGAGCGCGCATTGCCCATCAGGTTTACGCCGCCTACCGCCGAGCGAAGCTCGAGGACCTCGCCCTGCTTTTGCGCCGCGCTCAGCCCTACCTTCCGGCGATCGAGGAGGCGGCCGCACGTTTCAACCTCCCCGCAGAACTCCTCGTCGGTATTGGGGCTACTGAATCGTCTTTTCTGCCCCGCACGAGCCGCGATGGCGGGCGCGGGCTATTCCAAATCACCGCACCGCCCGAGGCGGCTCGCCGCGTGGCTGAACGCACCTTGGGAACACGTTCTCTCGATCTCGAAAACGCGCGCCACAACGCTTTTCTCGCGGCCGCAACCTTGCAGTACTACTGGCAGCAACAAAACGGCGACCTGTTCTTGGCTCTGCTGGCCTACAACATCGGCCCCACTAACGGAGGGCTCTTGCACATCATGCAGCGGTATGGAGCCAAAGACTTCCTCACCATTCAGCCCTACCTCCAGGCGCTTCCCGCCGATTACCCCATTCGCGTCCTTACGGCGGCGTTGGCCTATCGACTGTGGCTCCGGTATGGAGAACTGTTGCGCTACGAGCTCGGCGACAACGCCCGCAAGATTCAAGAACTCGGTATTCCGGGGTTAGACCTTTGATCCCGCGTGGCAAGCGCGGCCAACCACCTCGGACCGCCACACTTCCCCGCACCCTCGCCTTGCCCGCCGCGTCGCCGGCTCAGACGTGAAGAGTAAAGCCCTCAACGGGTACCCCCCAGCGGCTCGCGTCGCGCACGGTGCTTTTGCACCGCACCTTCGCAAACGCACAGCCGTTCAATGAACCCCACTTCCGTCAGCTTCGCTCCCTTCAGCCCCGTTTCCGTTCGTGCGGTTTTCCGCCTCGGCATCGCGTTCGGCAAGCCGGGCCACGGCAACCACCCGCTCCTCGCTATCGAGTTCGATCAACCGCACCCCTTGGGTGTTCCGCCCGATCACCGAGACGTCGCGCACCGGAAAGCGAATCACTCGCCCGCTGTCAGTCACCAGCATCACTTCGTCTTCGTCGCGCACCATTTGCACGCCGACCACTTTCCCCGTGCGCCCCGTAACCTTCATCGTGATGATGCCTTTGCCCCCGCGGGCCTGCACCCGGTATTCGTCCATGGATGTGCGCTTGCCGAAGCCGCGCTCCGACACGGCAAGTAACGTTGCCGACGGGTCGACAACGTCGAGGCCCACCACGGCGTCGCCCTCTTCCAAAGTAATCCCGCGTACCCCGGCAGCTGGGCGACCCATGGGCCGAACTTCCTCTTCGCGAAAGCGGATGGACTGTCCGGCTGCGGTCGACAAGATGATCTCGCGTTGCCCGTCGGTGAGCCTTACCCCAATGACCTCGTCCCCTTCCTCCAAGGAAATCGCCGTGATCCCCGCGCGGCGCGGGTTGGAAAACGCGGCCAAGGGTGTCTTCTTCACCGTGCCTCGCCGAGTGGCAAAGAACACATACGCCTCTTCCGCAAAACTGCGAACCGGTAGCAGCGCGGAAATTTTCTCCTCGCCGCTCAACTCGAGCAAATTGACGATCGCCTTGCCCCGCCCGGCCCGCGCCGCTTGGGGGATTTCGTACACTTTGAGCCAAAACACCTTACCCGAAGTGGTGAACACGAGCAGATACGCGTGGGTGGAGGCGGTAAAGAGATGTTCGACGAAGTCTTCCTCACGTGTCGTTGCCCCAATGAGCCCGCGCCCGCCGCGGCGCTGCGATCGATACTCGCTTAGCGGACTGCGCTTGACGTACCCGGCGTGGGAAATCGTCACCACGACCTCCTCGTCGGCGATCAAATCCTCCGTGGAGAGTTCTTCTGCGGCATCGACGATATCCGTGCGCCGGGCGTCGCCATACTGCTGTTGGATCTCGCGCAACTCCTGCACGATCAGGGCGGAGACCTCCCGCGGGTCGGCGAGAATTTTCCGGTACCGACCGATCCGTTCGATCACTTCCTCCCGTTCCTGCAAGAGCTTTTCTCGCTCGAGGTTGGTCAGCCGCTGCAGGCGCATGTCGAGGATCGCTTGTGCCTGGCGCTCGCTCAAACCTAAACGCTCCATCAAGCCGGCGCGGGCCGCTGCTGGATCGGCTGCTCCGCGAATGAGCTGAATGACCTCGTCCAAACGATCCAGTGCCGCCTTCAGTCCGTCCAGGATATGGAGCCGCTCTTCGGCCTGGCGCAGCTCGAATACCGTGCGGCGAACGATGACGTGCCGGCGATGGTCGAGAAACACCAACAGCGCCTCGCGCAGGTTCAAAAGCCGCGGGCGCCGATCGACGATCGCGAGCATCGTGACGTTGAAATTCGTCTGCAGGTCGGACAGCTTGTAGAGTTGATTCAGCACCACCTCGGCCACCGCATCGCGCTTCAGCTCGACCACGATTCTCAAGCCATCGCGGTCCGACTCGTCTCGCAGGTCCGCAATCCCGGTCACCCGCTTTTCGTTCACCAGCTCCGCGATCCGCTCGATCAGGCGAGCCTTGTTCATCTGGTAGGGGATCTCCGTAATCACGATACTTTGGCGGCCGCTTTTCGGCTCCGTCTCGATGCTAGCCCGGCCCCGCACGGGTATGCTGCCCCGGCCTGTTCGGTACGCCTCGCGGATGCCTTCGCGGCCAAGGATCAACCCGCCCGTGGGAAAGTCGGGCCCGGCAACGTACTCCATGAGCTCTTCCACACCCAAGTCCGGTCGCTCCACCAAGGCCACGAGCGCATCGATCACCTCGCTCAGGTTATGCGGTGGAATGCTCGTCGCCATGCCCACGGCGATGCCAGCGGCGCCGTTGATCAACAGATTCGGGACACGGGAAGGCAGGACCAGAGGTTCTTGTAACGTTTCGTCGTAGTTGGGAACGAAGTCGACGGTCTCCTTGTCAATATCCGCCAGCAGCTCGCCGGCGATCCGCGCCATGCGAATTTCCGTGTATCGCATGGCCGCCGGCGGGTCCCCATCGATGGAACCAAAGTTTCCCTGGCCATCGATTAGCGGGTACCGCATGGAGAAATCCTGCGCCATGCGGGCCACCGCCTCGTACACAGGGGCATCACCGTGCGGGTGGTACTTACCGATCACGTCGCCCACCACGCGCGCAGATTTCTTGTACGGCTTGTTCCAGTCGTTGCCCAAATCGTACATCGCATACAGGATGCGACGCTGTACCGGCTTCAAGCCATCTCGCGCATCGGGAACAGCACGGCTGATGATGACCGAGAGCGCGTAGTCCATGAAGGACTGGCGCATTTCATCCTCGATGTTCACAGGGATGCGATGACCCTTTTCTACTTGCTCCATAAGATGCTCGTTCGTCCCTCGCGCCGACTTAAATGTCCAAGTTGCGCACGTTCAGAGCGTTTTCCTCGATGAAGCGGCGGCGTGGCTCGACCTCTTCCCCCATGAGCGTGGAGAAAACTTCGTCCGCCTCGTAAGCGTCGTCAATCTTGACTTGAAGCAACGTGCGGGTCTGCGGGTTCATGGTCGTTTGCCAAAGCTGCTCGGGGTTCATTTCGCCCAAGCCTTTGTACCGCTGGATGTCCACACCACGCTTTGCCTCCACCAGGATGTGCTGCGCCAACTCTTGCAACGAGCCCACCTCCAACGCGTGCCCGTCGTCGCGCAGGACATACGGCGGCCCTCCGAGCGGGGCAAGCTCGTTGAAAATGCGGCGCATTTCTTCGTACTCCGGAGAAGCAGCAAAGGGACGATCCAATCGAAAGTCCCACGTTCCTTCCTTGCCGCGTAGCTCCACCCGGAGACGAAAGCAGGAATGCTCGTCGTCCGACTCGGTGACGACCGCAACTTCTTGTTCCCCAGCGTCCTGCTTTGCCTGGAGATGCGCCTGCAAGTCGCGGGCAAGCCCGGCGAGAGCCTCCCTATCGCTGAGCAAGTCGACCGAGAAGCGCCCGTCCCGCAATAAGTAATCGAGAACATCCCGCTTCCGGTGGTGCCGCTCGGCAACCTGGAACAACCTTTCCAGCCGGCGCACACGCCGCACGATGTTTTTGATCGCTGGCCCACTCCATTTCTGACCGGTTGACGGAGACTCCATGACCAGCTTTTCCGTGGCTAGGTCGAGCAAGTAGTCCTCGAGTGCGGCGTCGTCCTTCAAGTAGCGCTCGCTCTTTCCCTTTTTGACTCGATACAATGGGGGCTGCGCAATGTAGACGTGTCCGCGCTCGATCAGCTCCTGGAACTGGCGGTAGAAAAACGTCAACAGGAGCGTGCGGATATGCGAGCCGTCGACATCCGCATCGGTCATGATGATGATCGTGTGGTACCGCAGCTTGGAAATGTCCTTGTCTTCTCGGCCAATACCCGTGCCAAGCGCGGTTACGAGGAGGCGGATTTCCTGCGAGCTCAGCATTTTGTCGAACCGCGCCTTTTCCACGTTTAGAATCTTTCCCCGCAACGGCAGGATCGCCTGATTGCGCCGATCGCGGCCTTGCTTCGCCGACCCGCCGGCCGAGTCCCCCTCGACGATGAACAACTCCGACTTGGCAGGATCCCGCTCTTGGCAATCAGCTAGCTTCCCGGGCAAGGAGCCGGAATCCAAGGCTCCCTTGCGCCGAGCAAGCTCCTTCGCCTTTCGCGCTGCCTCGCGCACACGCGCAGCCTCCAACGCCTTCGCCGTGATTTTGCGGGCCTCCGCGGGGTGCTCTTCTAGGTACTGGGCGAGCTTGTCGTTGACTAGGGCTTCGACAAATCCCCGCACGTCACTATTGCCAAGCTTGGTCTTCGTCTGCCCTTCGAATTGCGGCTCCCGCACCTTCACCGCAATGACGGCCGTGAGACCCTCGCGAACGTCCTCGCCTTGAAGCGCCTCTGCGTCCTTCTTGATGAGGCCATGCGCTAAGGCGTATTGGTTAATCGTACGCGTCAGGGCTGCCTTGAAGCCAATTAAATGCGTACCGCCTTCGATGGTGTTGATGTTGTTGGCAAAGGAGAAGACTGTTTCCGCGTACGACTCGTTCCACTGCATCGCGATTTCTGCCTCGCAGTCGTCGCGGGCCCCGTGAAGGTAAATGACATCCTCGTGTAGGGGCGTCTTGGCGCGGTTCAGGTGCCGGACGAACTCCTCGATGCCACCCCGATAGAGGAACTCGTGCTGTTTTTGCGAACGCTCGTCCTCGATGAGAATCCGTACACCACGGTTGAGAAACGCTAGCTCCCGAAGGCGCTGAGAAAGAATCTCGAAGCTGAAATCTGTATTTTCAAAAATCAGCGGGTCTGGCTTGAACGTTACTTTGGTCCCGCGGGCATCGGTTTTCCCCACCTCGCGCAGTGGTGCCTCCGGCACGCCACGATGGTAGCGCTGCACATACACTTTGCCGTCGCGTTTTACCTCCACTTCGAGGAACTCGGACAACGCGTTCACTACCGAAACGCCGACGCCATGTAGCCCGCCTGAGACCTTGTACGCGCCGCTGCCAAATTTTCCCCCGGCGTGAAGGCGAGTCATCACCACCTCGACCGCCGACACCCCCTCCGCCTCATGGATGTCGACGGGTATGCCGCGGCCGTTGTCCTCTACCGTGACCGATCCGTCGACGTGGATGGTCACACGGATATCGTCACAAAACCCAGCGAGCGCCTCGTCGATGGAGTTGTCCACCACCTCGAACACGAGATGATGAAGCCCACGCTCGGCCGTGTCTCCGATGTACATTCCCGGCCGCCGGCGTACGGCCTCTAGGCCTTCTAGCACCGTTATGGTGGCGGCTGTGTACTCCTGATCCGGGCCCCCCTCATCCACCGCCAGGGACGACGATGCACCTTGGCTCAAAAGCTGTTTTTCTTGCACGAAAAAACCATAGCAAAATAGGCCCCAGAGGCAAACTCCAGGGCAATAAAAAAAGACACGGAAATTCAGATACTTATGCTGAAAATTCGGGGCTAATCAAAACACTTTTTTGTCTCCGCCGTGGCCGCACCACTTTAGCTAAGCCGCATCGGCATCAGGACGTAGAGAAACTCCGGCTCCTCGGGCACGCGAAAAACCGTCGGCGACTCATCGTCCTGCAACCCTACTTCGACCGTGCTGTCGCCAGGAAACAAGCTCAGCACATCCAGTAGGTACCGAGCATTGAACCCGATCGTAAATGTTTCGCCGGAGTAGTTTGCTTCGACCTCCTCGTGGGCCTCACCTAACTCCGGGTTTCTTGCCGATAGCTCTACCTTTCCTGCGTCGAACGTCAGCCGCACAGGGTGAGTCTGCTCGGCAGCCAGAACCGCCACCCGGCGCAATGCTTGGCTCCACGGACCGTTTGCAATGGTAAGCAAATGAGCAGTCTCGCGTGGAATCACCGCCTCGTAACTCGGAAAGTCCGCTTGTACCGTACGCATGGCCAGCTCCACATCGCCAGCAGTGAGAAACACTACCCCACTCCCGAACGTAAGCTGTACCTCGCCGCTTAAGCCATCGAGCACCTTCATCATTTCGGTAACAGCCTTGCGTGGCAGGATAACACCTGGCTCTGGTCGCACTCCCTTGAGCGCGCGACTCACAAGGCTTAAGCGGTGCCCATCCGACGCGACGACGTGAAGTAAACCATCGCGTCGCTCAAAGCACACGCCGCACAGTGCTGGCCGGGCCTCGTCGGACGACGCGGCGAACAGCGTCAACTCCAACATCCGCCGTAACACCTCGGCGTCGACACTCAGTTGTGCCTTGCTCTTTACGTCAGGCACGGCCGGCATGGCCGGGAACTCACTGGGTTCTATCCCCACAATGCGAAACTGTGACTTGCCCTGTTTTACCTCCAGATGGTGGCGTTCGTCGCTGCGGAGTTCGATCTCTCCATCGCTCAGGGAGCGTATGATCTCGTACAGCACACGTGCATTTGCTGTTGCAGCACCTCTTTTCGTCACCGCAGCACCGCAGCGACGACGTAACCCTATTTCCTGGTCGGTAGCGAGGATCGTAGCGTCACGGTTACCAACCTGAATGAGCACGTGGGCCAGTACGGGCAAGGTGACCCGACGATCTACGATACCTTGCGCAAGGTAGAGAGCGCCAAGAAGATCGTCCTTCGTCATTCGGCATTCCATATTTGTTCTCCTCGTGCCTTCTTTTCTCTTTTCTTTGTAACTTCTCGTATCCGTAGTACGTGCTGTGAACTTGTGGAAAGAGCAAGAAAAGCGGGGAAAAATGTTCGTTGGGGCTGTGGAAAATGGTTGGAAAGGTGTCGGAAGGATGTGTGCATCACGTGAGTGCGTGCTCCTACGCGGAGGATGTTTTCCACGGCGATGGTTCGCTGCCCTCGCCACTTCTCGCCATACCACGTAGCGATTGAATGACCTTGCGTAGCTCGGGATCTACAGCTTGCCGGCGCTCGATGGCAGTAACGGCATGAATCACCGTCGTGTGGTCTCGGCCGCCAAAGCACTGGCCAATGTAAGGGAAGGAGGCGCCGAGGTCTTGACGGCAGAGGTACATCGCGATTTGTCTCGCCGTAGCGATGGCGCGGGAGCGGCGGGGTGAGCGCAGGTCTTGCACTCGTAGACCGAAAAAGCTGGCAACAACTTCCTGGATCCGTTCAATGGTAACCGGGCGATCCACGCCCTTGGCGGATGACGCAACTACTTTTTGGGCAAGGGCGGTGGTGATTTCGGTCCCACTGAGGGAGGCGAAAGCAAGCAGGCGAGTCAGGAGGCCGTGAAGCTCACGGACACTCGGACCAGCATTTTCGGCCAGGATAACTGCAGCATCGTACGGGAGGTCCACTCCCTCGAGGTGCGACTTCCGCTGCAAGATGGCTATGCGCGTTTCTAGGTCTGGTGGTTGTACATCCACCACGAGGCCCCAGCCGAAGCGATTTCGCAACCGCTCGTCGAGCTGGAGGAGTTCGTTTGGTGGACGGTCGGCCGCAAGGGCAATTTGTTTACCCGTTTCGTGGAGGGTGTTGAAAATGTGGAACAATTCTTCCTGCGTTCGTTCCCTGCCCGCAAGGAGCTGCACATCGTCAACCAGGAGCACGTCAATCCGGTGAAACCGGGTCTTGAAATGTTGCAAGCGGTCTCGGCGGATTGCGTACACGACTTCCGCCATGAACGTATCGGCGGTGAGGTAGCGTACCTCTAGGGTCGGGTGCTGCTCCCGCACCGCGTGTGCAATGGCACGGAGAAGGTGAGTTTTACCAAGGCCAGCGGCGCCGTAAAGGAACAGCGGGTTGTAGTGGCGGCCAGGATTGCGGGCTACAGCGAGAGCCGCTGCATGCGCAAATTGGTTGCTCGGGCCGACCACGAAGTGTTCGAACGTGTAGGGGTCAGACGCGCCGACTGCACCCTCCCCCTCCTCGGGTTCAGGGGTTGGCAGGAAAGGGAAAAGCTCTTGTTGGGGTGAACGAGCAGCTCGGATGTGTACGCGCACCGGTCGCCCGACCAATTCCGAGAGCAAGGCCTGGATGCGCGGGAGAAGTTGCTCCTTAGCCAGAGGGGCGAGCAGCGGCTTGACTTCGAGTAGGCACCTCTCCCCGTCGTGGGCAACGTAGCGGAGCGCACCGAGTGCTGCCTCCTGCTCTACGGAGCGAGCTTGCATGCGCAGTTGCCGAAGTACTGAGTTGACCTGCTCTCGCATGGGCCATCCACAATTGGGGACAAGGTTCGAATCGCTTGGTTTCCTTCGCTCTTGCTACCCCCGTGCGCGGTATCTGTCCACAGCTTATCCACACGCACTTCAAGCTGCTTTTTTCACATCGCCTCACCTCTGTAAAGGGCGGCGGGTTCTTCGGGCTTGTTGAGTGTACGTCCCTCCCGCGCTAGCGACGGAAACATGGCCTCACCGCTCTCTCACCAGTTATTCAGCCGGGCGCAGCGCACGATACCCGGGGGAGTCAACAGCCCTGTGCGGGCTTGGCGGGCTGTGGGGGGAGAGCCCCGATTCATCCAACGTGGCAAAGGTTGTTTTGTCTGGGATGTAGAGGGCCGGCATTACATCGACTACGTGGGCTCGTGGGGGCCATTGATCTTAGGACATGCGCCGCCGGAGGTGCTGCGAGTTCTTCACGACACGATGCGTGACGGCACGACGTTCGGCGCCCCGACGGTACGGGAAGTGGAATTTGCGGAGAAACTTTGCAGCGCAATGCCGTCGCTGGAGATGGTGCGGCTTACCAGCTCCGGCACGGAGGCGACGATGGCGCTCTTGCGATTGGCGCGGGCGTTTACCGGCCGAAGCCGGATCGTGAAATTCGACGGGTGTTACCACGGGCATGTGGACACCCTACTGGTTGCGGCGGGATCGGGGGCGGCGACTCTAAGTGTTCCGGACAGTGCCGGCGTACCACCAGCGGTGGCGGAGGCCACACTCGTAGCCACGTTCAACGACATCGCGTCCGTAGAGCTTTGCTTCCAGCGATTTCCCGGAGAGATCGCCGCCGTGATCGTGGAGCCCGTTGTGGGCAACATGGGTGTTATCCCTCCCGAAGGCAACTTCCTCCAGGAGCTTCGGGAATGCTGTCAGCGCTACGGGGCACTGCTCATTTTCGACGAGGTGATCACCGGCTTTCGTATAGCGTGGGGTGGAGCGCAGCAGCGTTACGGGGTCTTGCCAGACCTCACCTCGATCGGGAAGGTGGTCGGCGGAGGGTTGCCGCTAGCAGCGTTCGGTGGCCGACGGGAGATCATGGAACTCGTGGCTCCCGTAGGCCCCGTGTACCACGCGGGCACGTTGTCCGGTAACCCCTTGGCCGTTGCGGCCGGGTTGCGGACCCTGGAGGTTCTCCAGCAGCCGGGCACATACGAGCGCTTGGAGGAGCTTGGGCAGCGACTCGAGGTGGGCTTGCGAGAGGCACTGGTAGCTGCGGGGGTGCAGGGCTGTGTCCAGCGCGTGGGATCGATGTGGACTTTGTTCCTGGGGGTCGCACAGGTGCGTAGCGCCGCGGACGCGCGAAGGGTGGACCACGACCTCTTTCGCCGTTGGTTTCACGGCATGCTCGACGAGGGCATTTACCTGCCGCCCTCGCCGTTCGAGGCCGCATTTATTTCCCTCGCACACACCGAGGCGGAAATCGACGTTACCGTGCGCGCCGCAGCCCGAGTTCTGCGCCAGCTTGCGGGGGGCTGATGGCTTTCAACCCGCGAACGTGGGCACGCCTGGCGCCGCTCATCGCGGGTGGAACCGAGCTCGCCGTGAGCGTCGTAGCCGGTGTGATTGCAGGATATTACCTCGATCGCTATCTGGGGTCGGCCCCGTGGCTGACCCTGTTATTCACGCTTGCAGGCTTGGCCGGGGGGATGAGCCGCTTGCTTTGGGCGCTCAGGCGTTTGGAGAAAAAACAGGACGGACAGAATGGGTCTCACCCTACGCAGCGTGGTTGAGTGGCATGTCGCTTTGTCGGCGGCAGGGGCATTGGTTGCGGCCCTGTGCCACATTGGCGACGCTCTGAGTCTTTTGGCAGGTGGGGCCTGGGCCCTGGCAAACTTAGCGATGTGGGCGGTGATCGTTCGCACCTTGGTGCGAGCCCGCCAGGGCGGCGTTATTGGCAAGCGCGCACGGTGGGTTGCCGGGGGGGCGGTCGTAGGAAAGTTTGCTTTATTCCTCGTTGTTGGCGCAGCGATTCTCCTTCGTTTTCCGTTGGCGCCGCTCAGTTTTGCCACCGGAGTGGCGTTCTTGACCGTGGCTTTACTCGCGAGCTCGATGCTCGCCTCGCGCCGCGCTCTGTGGAGGGAGGCAGAAGCGTAATGGAGCACTCGTTCCTCTGGGTACAGATCATCCCGGGCTTGCGTGAGCTTCCGGCCCACACCGTGCACGCCACACTGGTGATGGTTTTTCTGGTCCTCTGGGCTTGGCTAGCGCGACGGCAGATGCAGCGCGTGCCTGACCCTGTGGTACCAGATGCCACACTGACGTGGCGCAACTCCCTCGAGGTATTTGTCGAGTGGTTCGTTGGTTTCATCGAAGGGGTGCTGGGTCCGGGCGGTCGGAAGTACCTGCATGTGTACGCCACGTTTTTCCTGTTCATTTTGGTGGCGAACCTGATCGGCTTGTTCCCAGGGTTTTCCCCTCCCACGAGCGATTTCAACATTACCTTCGCGCTCGGGGTGACGTCTCTTCTCTTTTATGTGACCTTTGGCCTCAAGCAAAATGGCATGGCGTACTTGAAGCACCACTTGGGTCCCATCGTGTGGTTGGCGCCGCTGATGCTGCCGCTAGAGATCGCCGATAACTTGATTCGCCCTGTATCGTTGGGCTTGCGTCTCTTTGGCAACATGACCGGCGACCACCTGGTGCTGGAAATTTTCACGCACCTGACAAAGGTCGTCATTCCGGTAGCGTTCTATGTATTGGGTGCCTTCGTTTCGTTGGTGCAGGCCTTCGTGTTCACCATTCTCAGTGTGGTTTACTTGTCACTCGCCATTGCCGACCATGGGCATCATGAGGACCATGGGCACGCGGAGGCCCACGCGTAGTTAGGAGTCATGTTTGCGCACAACGCTGTCAAAGCCACACCATGAGCGGCGAGGAGGACAGAGAAGGAGGGGTGTATGGCTTGGGACGGCGAAAAATCTCGAAGGAGGTAGGGTATGCAGTCGTTGGTTCGGTTTTTCTTTTGGTTGATTGCCGTGATGGCAGTTGCCTTCCCGGCGCTCGCTGCGGAGGACGCAAGCGCGAGCGGGTGGATTGGCCTCGGCGCGGGCCTTGGCATCGGTATTGCCGCGGGGGGCGTTGCGTTGGGGCAAGGCCGCACGGGCGCTGCGGCTATGGAATCAATTGGGCGGAATCCCAACTCGGCCGATCGCATCCAGACGCCGATGATCATTGCCTTGGCCATGATGGAAGCCTTGGCGATTTACGCCTTGGTGATCACCTTTTTCTTGCAAGGCAAGATTTAAGCCCAGGAGTGCCAGTCTCTCGAGCAGAGATGAGGGAGGCGGTGGGACGAGCGCCCGCCGCCTCCTTTTGGTTTGTGCGCAGAGAAGGGCATGCGCTCGGTTCGTGACGTTCCTCGTTAAGCTCTTCGCCTCGGGTTTCTTTATCGGCTACGTTCCCCTTGCTTCTGGCACATTTGGCTCGGCGCTGGGGATCCCGGTGGCACTGGGCCAGGCTCGCTTGGCGTCGTGGAATTCCTGGGCGGCTGTGGCGAGCTTTGCCTTGTTTGTGTGCGTGGCTTCATGGGTTGCAGGGCGCGCGGAGGAGATTTTTGGACGAAAGGACAGTAGCCGGATCGTCATAGACGAGGTTGCCGGTTATTTGGCAGCAACGCTGCTCCTGCCGCCGACGTGGGGAATCCTTCTCGGCGCTTTTGTGCTGTTCCGTTTGTTCGATGTGCTCAAGCCCTTTCCCGCAGCCCGGATCGATCGCGAGCTGGGTGGCGGTTGGGGAGTGGTGCTGGACGACGTTGTGGCCGGCATTTACGCGCAGGCGTGTCTGAGAGCATTAGTAGCAGTGGGCTATTTGTGAGCTGAGCCCAACCTCCCTGGCGCAGGCCAAGTATCGGCGGTGGCGCAAAGATCTTTCTGCGACGCTTGTTGGTGCTCTGCGATCGAGGAGTGCCGTTCCACTGGCGAGCAGGGAGCGGGGCAGGAGACTGGCCCAGTACGATGCTCCCATGTCAGCGCGGGCAGGGTGACTCCCACTGCCCCTCTTACGGTGTAGGCCACCCGGGGGTGTAACCGGTCGCGGCTGTTCTGCTGCGATACAGCCCCGCACGGTCGGCGGACACACGACCAACCCCCTTGGCTAATGGATCGGCTCCAGCCATGGGTGTTCGATCACAACGATAACGAGGCGGTTTCCCTCGGAGTACACCAGTGCACTTCATCTACACCGACAGGGTCGATCTGGCGGACTCTAGGTCTGCGGCCCGACCCTTGAAGTGGCTGGGTGGCTAGCAGCCGGCGAGAGGATCGGGTAACGCTTGCAGCATGCTCGAAAAGGTAGCGCTGATTAGCACAGGGGATGAACTCACCACTGGCCGAACGGTGGATACCAATGCGAACTTCTTGGCCGACCGGCTATTCAGTGCGGGTTTTGACGTGGTTGCCATTTTAGTCGTGGGCGACGATCGGGAACGGATTGCGTGGGCTTGGCGAGAAGCGATGGAGCAGGCGGAGGTGGTGATCAGCACTGGAGGGCTTGGCCCGACGGCGGACGATCTGACCACGGAAACGATTGCCCAAGTCACGGGGCGTAGCCTCATTTTGGATGAAGCCGTGGCAGAGAGCATCCGGCAACGGTTTGCTGCGATGGGGCGAGAGATGCCGTTGAATAACTTAAAACAGGCCCGCTTTCCTGAGGGAGCAGTGATCCTCTCCAATCCCCTTGGTACCGCGCCAGGCTTTCGGTTGGAGGTAGAGAGCCAGATCGGGCGTCGGTGGTTGTTTGCGCTGCCTGGGGTGCCGCGGGAGATGAAGCCAATGTTCACGGACCAGGTTTTGCCCTGGTTAGTGGAGCATCGCGGCGGCAACGTGGTGTATCTCAGTCGAGTGTTTCAAACCTTCGGCATCAGCGAGTCTGCCTTGGACGAATTGGTAGATGGAGTCGTTCCTTCCGAACGGGGGCGGCTATCGTTTCGGGCGGCTTTCCCTCAGATTTCCGTGCGGCTCACGGTGCACGGTCCACCGGACCAAGCGGAGCGGGAGCTTGCCGAGTGGGGCGACCGATTGCGGCAGCGCCTCGGTGTGTACTGCTATGCCGAGGGCGACGCCAGCATGGAAGAGGTCGTGGGGCAGGAGCTACGAAGGAGAGGCTGGCGGCTAGCAGTAGCGGAATCGTGTACCGGGGGATTGGTGGGGCACCGCATCACCAACGTTCCCGGTAGTTCCCACTATTTTCTCGGCGGCGTGGTTGCGTACAGCAACGAGGCAAAGGAACAGTTTCTCGGGGTGCCGAGGGAGACCCTCGAACGCTACGGCGCGGTGAGTGTGGAGACGGCGCAAGAGATGGCGGCGGGTGTTTGCCAGCGGTTCGGGGCAGATCTGGGTCTGGGCATCACCGGCATTGCTGGACCAGAAGGCGGTTCGCCGGACAAACCCGTAGGGACGGTTTGCTTTGGCCTGGCGACCGCTACGGAGCGGTTTGCGCGCCGCTACCAGCTTTGGGGTACGCGGGAGTGGATCAAGCTGCTCGCTTCGCAAATCGCTCTCGACTGGATCAGGCGTCAGGCACTCGGTGCAGGCCTGCCGGAGAACTTTCGGTTTCGTTAAACTGGGGTACGCACGTTTGCTCGGGGCGCGGCGGGCTCGGCGCGTGGACGAGAGCAGCGGCAAGGAAGCAGATGGCCGATGAACGGAAACATATTCGAACCTTTATCGCCGTTGACGTCAACGCGAGCGTGGCGCAACGCGTCGAGGCCTTACAGGCCGCATTGGCAAAAACGCGCGCGGATGTACGTTGGGTGGACAACCACAATTTACACGTGACTCTAAAGTTCTTGGGGCCAACGCCGGAAGAGGATGTGCCACCGGTTACCGAAGCCATTGCGCGCATCGCGGGCAGGCACCAGCCATGGAAGGTCGAGGTGCGAGGTGTCGGCGCGTTTCCGTCGTTTCGGCGCCCGCGAGTTTTGTGGCTAGCCGTGCACGACGACGGCAAACTTGCCGAGGTTGCGCACGAGCTTGACGAGGCCTTGGTCCCGCTCGGATTTGCCCCAGAGCAGCGACCCTTCCAGCCTCACCTGACCTTGGGTCGCGTGCGCAGCCTCCAACGTTGGGAGGCGCTGGAAAAGGAAGTCAAGGCACACTTGGAGGAATCCTTCGGAGAATCGGTGGTGGAAGAATTGATCCTCTACCGCAGTGACTTACGGCCGACAGGTGCGGTATATACGCCGCTGTGGAAAACTCATTTGGGGGAAACAAAGGGCGACGAGACATGACACTCGATCCAAACCGTGAACGTGCATTGGACTTAGCCTTGGGCCAAATCGAGAAGCAGTTTGGCAAAGGCGCAATTATGAAACTTGGCGACCAGTCGCTGGTTGGCGACATCGAGGTCGTCCCGACCGGGTCGCTCGGGTTAGATATTGCTCTGGGTGTGGGAGGTGTGCCGCGAGGCCGCGTGATTGAAATTTACGGGCCAGAGTCTTCCGGGAAAACTACGCTTGCCCTCCAGATCATTGCGCAGGCTCAAAAGCTCGGTGGCATCGGCGCGTTCATTGACGCCGAGCACGCGCTCGACGTGGGCTACGCGCGGAAACTCGGCGTGCGCGTGGAAGACTTGCTCATCTCCCAGCCAGACCACGGGGAACAGGCGCTCGAAATCGCCGAAACCCTCGTGCGTAGCGGCGCCATTGACGTGTTGGTGATCGACTCGGTGGCGGCACTGGTGCCCCGCGCGGAAATCGAAGGCGAAATGGGCGAGCCGCAAATGGGCTTGCAGGCACGGTTGATGTCGCAGGCGCTGCGCAAACTCACGGCCACCATTTCGCGCTCGAAGACCATCGTGATCTTCATCAACCAAATCCGAATGAAGATCGGGGTAATGTTCGGTAACCCGGAGACCACGACCGGGGGAAATGCCCTCAAGTTTTACGCCTCGGTCCGCATCGATATTCGCCGCGTCGGTTCCATCAAACAGGGAGAAGAAGTCATTGGCAACCGTACCAAGGTGCGGGTGGTGAAAAACAAGGTGGCCCCTCCCTTCAAAGAGGCCGAGTTCGACATCCTTTACGGCAGCGGTATCTCGAAAGAGGGCGAACTGGTGGATTTGGGTGCCGATCTTGGCATCTTGGAAAAAAGTGGGGCTTGGTACTCCTTTGACGGCGAACGGATCGGCCAAGGTCGGGAAAACACCAAGGAGTTTTTGCGGCAGCACCCTGAGATGGCCCTCCGGCTGGAGGACAAGATCCGGGTCAAGATGGGCTTGCCATCGCTGACCAAGGAATCCCCACCCCCAGAACCTACCCGCAGCGACACAAAAAAGAGCACGCGATCGGCTTGATTACCTTCGGTTGACGCTCGCGCCGCCCCGAGCGCGTGAGTTTTCGCCCTGCCAATTGCGGTATGCCATTTGCTGTTGCTGCGCACTTGGTATGCACTTCGACGAGATTCTACGCCGAGCGGTCTCCTTAGGAGCGTCCGACGTGCTGTTAAAAGTTGGGGCTCCTCCGGCAGTTCGGCTTAAGGCCGATCTCGTGCCGATGCCGGAGGCCCCGCCCATGTCCCACGAGCTCATGGAAGCTGCAGTGGATACGGTGCTGGACGATTACCATCGGCGTCGTTTCGCTGCCGAACTGCAGGCCGATCTTGCCTACGAAAGCCCGGAACTCGGTCGCTTCCGCGTCAACGTTTTCCGCCAACGCGGGGCACTGAGTATAGTCGTGCGAATCATCCCCAATAAAATTCGCACGGTGGCGGAGTTGAACCTGCCTCCCGTAGTGGAGCGGATTGCCGAAGAGCGGCGCGGCTTGATCTTGGTCACCGGCACCACCGGCAGCGGCAAAAGTACCACGTTGGCCGCGATGATCGACCACATCAACCGCACCAGGCACGCCCACATCATCACCATCGAGGATCCGATCGAGTACACGCATCGGGATCAACGAAGCTTCGTGAATCAAAGAGAAGTTGGTTTCGATGCGGTCAGCTTTGCGGCTGCCCTGAAAGCCGCGCTGCGGCAAAACCCCGACGTGATCCTGGTTGGGGAAATGCGCGACCTGGAAACGATCGAAACCGCCATTCTGGCTGCGGAGACCGGCCACTTGGTCATGAGCACGTTGCACACGTTGGACGCGCCCGAAACGATTACCCGCGCCATTAGCGTGTTCCCCGAACACCAACGGGATCAGGTGCGGCTGATCTTGGCCAGCGTGCTCAAGGGCGTGATCAGCCAGCGCCTCATTCCGCGCGCGGATGGACAGGGCATGGTGCCTGCGGTGGAAGTGCTGGTGTCCAACGCTCGCGTGCGGGAGTACATTGCGGACAAGGAGAAACTACGGGATCTCCGCGAAGTGATCGCTCAGGGTCATGTAAGTTACGGTATGCAGACGTTCGACCAGTCGCTCATGGCCCTCTATCAACAAGGCTTGATCACTCGGGAAGAAGCGCTCAAAAACGCCACCAACCCCGGCGACTTCGACTTGAAACTGCGCGGCATCTCCTCCACCAGTGATACCCGTTGGGATGACTTCGAAAGGCGGGAAGGGGTTGGCGGAGCGCCGCCCGTCCAAATCGAGCGGTTCTGAGAGCAGCGCGTGGGAAAGAGCGCTGCGTTGGCTCGGCCGACGCGATCACTCCGTGCGCGAGACCACGGAGTACCTGCATCGGCAGGGATTTCCCGCGGAGGTGGTTTCGCACGTGGTCGAGCGCTTGTGTCGACAAGGGTATCTCGACGATGGGCGGTTTGCCTTTAACCGCGCGGAATATTGGCTGCGGCGAGGCTACGGGCGGTTACGGGCGAAAGCAGACCTGGAGGGGCGTGGCATTGCCGAAAAGCACATTACCGAGGCGCTGAACTCGGTCTTCGAGTCCGAGGCCATGGTTGCCCGGGAGTTACTTCAACGGCGCTTCTCTGGAGTGGAGCAAGACGAACGGGTGCGGGCTCGCGCTTATCGATTTTTAGTTGCGAGGGGATTTCCGGAGGCGCTCCTCGTGGTGATTCTGGGTGAACCCTGCTAATGCCCGCTAAAGAATGACCGGAGCCCAGATCCGATCGAAATTCGTCGAATTCTTCCAGCAGCGGGGCCACGAGTTCGTGCCGAGCGCCTCGTTGATCCCGGAGAGCGATCCGACCTTGCTCTTTACCAACGCCGGCATGGTGCAGTTCAAGAACGTGTTCCTGGGCACCGAACGGAGGGCCAACCCACGAGCCGTGAACTACCAACGCTGCCTGCGGCTTTCGGGAAAGCACAACGACCTCGAGGAAGTTGGGCACGACGGTTACCACCACACCTTTTTCGAGATGCTCGGGAATTGGTCCTTTGGCGATTACTACAAGCGGGAAGCGATCGCCTGGGCGTGGGAACTCTTGACCCGCGAGTGGGGCCTGCCCAAGCAAGTGTTGTACGCGACCGTGTTTCGGACGGACGACGAGGCTGCGGAGCTGTGGCGCGAGGTTACGGATATCGCCCCGGACCGCATCCTGCGCTTCGACGAAAAGGACAACTTTTGGGAAATGGGCGAGGTGGGCCCGTGCGGCCCTTGTTCGGAAATCCACATCGATCGCGGGCCGGCGCTGTGCGATCGCCAACACGTGCCGGGTCATGTTTGCGCCGTCAACGCCGGCTGTGCCCGGTTCATCGAGCTGTGGAATCTCGTGTTCATCCAGTACAACCGCGATGAGGCAGGCGAACTCCAACCCTTGACCGCACGCCACGTCGATACGGGCATGGGCCTGGAACGAGTGACCGCAGTTCTTCAAGGGGTTCCCTCGAACTACGATACAGACTTGTTTCGCCCCTTGATTGCTTTTGTAGAGGCTGCTTCGGGCCGGCGCTACGGGGCCTCGGAGGCCGATGACGTTGCCTTCCGCGTCATTGCCGACCATAGCCGAGCGTTGACGTTTCTGGTGGCCGACGGGGTGCGCCCATCGAACGAAGGCCGTGGGTACGTTTTACGTCGGGTGTTGCGCCGAGCGGCTCGTCACGCACGACACCTCGGTTTTCGCGAGCCATTTCTGTGCAAAATGGTGGGGCCGGTGCTTGCCGTGCTGGGCGAGGCCTACCCGGAAACTCGAGGGCAGCAAGCGGAAATCGAACGCGTGCTCCGCGAAGAGGAAGAGCGCTTTTCGGAAACCTTGGACAAGGGCCTCGAGCTTCTCGAGGAGGAAAAGCGACGCCTGCGTGCCCGTGGCTCTACCGTGCTGCCGGGCGAGGTGGCCTTTCGGTTGTACGACACCTACGGCTTCCCCCTCGACATGACGCAGGACATTTTGCGCAGCGAAGGCCTAAGCGTCGACACCGAAGGTTTCACCCGGTGTATGGAGGAGCAGCGGCAGCGTGCCCGGGAAGCGCGCCGGGCCGCCCTGAACCAGAGCGAGCTGGTTGCCGAAGCCTTTGCCATCGAGGCGTCGTTGGAGAGCAGATTCCTGGGGGACTTTTTGTACGAGGCCGAGTCCGAGATTCTCGCCTTGCAAAGTCGTGGCGACCTGCGACGCGAGGTGCGCGCGGGCGAGCCCGTGCACGTGGTGGTGGCGGAGACACCTTTTTATCCGGAGGGCGGCGGACAAGTCGGCGACAGCGGCTGGATCGAGAGCGAGCACGGGGATCTGATCGAGGTGTACGATACGCAAAAGGCTCGTGGCAACTTGATCGTGCACGTTGGTGAGGTGCGCCGCGGGGCGTTCCAGGTGGGCCAGCGCGTGAAGTTGCGGGTCGACCGCCAGCGGCGCGACGCCGCGCGACTCAATCACTCGGCGACGCACATTTTGCACGCCGTGCTGCGCGAGCAGCTCGGCCGGGAAGTGCGGCAAGCTGGCTCCCTCGTGGCGCCGGACCGCTTGCGTTTCGATTTCACCTATCAGGGCCCGGTAGGCGAGGAGCGCTTGGCGGCCATCGAGCGGGAAGTGAACGCGCGCATCCGTTGGAACGATCCAGTGTGGGCAGAGGAAATGCCCTACGAGGAAGCCCTCAAAGCAGGGGCCTTGGCCTTTTTCGGCGAGAAGTACGGCGACATCGTTCGGGTGATCCGTATTGGGGAGTACTCCACGGAGCTTTGCGGGGGCACCCACGTGCGGCGCAGCGGTGACATTGGATTGTTCAAGATTCGCGCCGAGGAAGGCGTGGCTGCCGGCGTGCGCCGTATCGAGGCGCTGACGGCCGAGGGCGCATGGCAATGGCTGCAGCACCGCGAGCAGGTGCTGGAAAAAGCTGGGGCATTGCTGCGGGCACCGGAGGAAGAATTGGCCGAGCGGCTGGAAAAACTGCTCGCCCAACAGCGCGAGTGGGAACGGCAATTGCGGCAGTTACAAAGCCAGCTTGCTGCGCGTCAAACGGAGGTTTTATTGGCCAAGGCCCGCAACGTGAACGGTGTACGGGTACTGGCCGAAGAGGTCGAGGGGCTGGACGACGCGGGTCTGCGCGACCTGGCGGATCAGTTGCGCCAGCGGCTCGGTTCCGGCGTCGTCGCTTTGGGCACCCGGCGCGGTGAGCGAGCTCTGTTGCTGGTGGCGGTCACCAAGGACCTTGCGAGCCGCTTTCCCGCCGGCAAAATTATTCAGCGTGTTGCCCCGTTGATTGGCGGCGGCGGAGGTGGCAAACCAGAGTTGGCACAAGCGGGGGGAAAACACCCAGAAAAATTACGACAAGCCTTGGAGGCGGTTTTCGAAATTGTCGCTTGAATTCGAGTTGGTAACGCCCAGTGAAGAAACCCGGGAGCTCGAGCTGAGCTTTCCGAACCCGCGCGTTTTTCAAGATTTGCTCGGCCAACACGACGAGCACGTAAAGACGGTCGAACGTTTGGTGGGAGTGCGCATTGGCGTCAGCGGTACCTCTCTTCACATCAGCGGAGATTCCGTGGCATGCGAGCTGGCCGCCCGCGTGCTGAGCCAGCTCTACAGCGTGGTGGAAAAGGGCTATCCGATTTACGCGAGCGATGTCGACTATGCCGTGCGCATCCTCAGCCGCGATCGCAACGCGAACCTGCGAGACATCTTTCTCGACACCATCTACATCTCCTCTCACAAGCGCATCATCACGCCGAAGAGCATCGCGCAGAAAGAGTACATCGACGCGATTCGGGAGTACGACATCGTCTTCGGCATCGGCCCCGCCGGCACGGGGAAGACGTACCTCGCCATGGCCATGGCCGTTGCCGAAATCATGAAGAACAACTTCGCTCGGATGATCTTGACCCGTCCCGCTGTGGAGGCGGGCGAGAAGCTCGGTTTCTTGCCGGGCGACCTGGTGGAAAAGGTCAACCCCTACTTGCGCCCGCTTTACGATGCCTTGCATGACATGGTGGATTTCGACCGCGCCCAGAAAATGATCGAACGGGGCGTGATCGAAGTGGCCCCTCTGGCGTTCATGCGCGGCCGCACCTTGAACGATTCCTTCGTCATCTTGGACGAAGCCCAGAACACCACGAGCGAACAAATGAAGATGTTCCTGACCCGCTTGGGCTACGGATCGAAAGCGGTCATTACGGGCGACGTCACGCAGATCGACTTGCCTGCGGGCCGTGCCTCTGGCCTCAAGGAAGCACAGCAAGTGTTGCGCGGTGTCGAGGGGATCAAGTTCATCTTGTTCAGCGAGCGCGATGTCGTACGACATCGTTTGGTACAAGACATCATTGCCGCTTACGACCGATACGAGAGCCAGCGCCAGGCGGAACGGGCTGCGGCCAAACCCGCCAACGGTTCGGATCGTGCCGACGATGGCAAGCAGGATTGAAGGCCCACGGCCCCTGCCTTGTTCGTGAGGGCGACATGGTCGTGACCATTGTCGCGACTCGCCGTAGGCGTGGCGTGCGCCTGCGCGCTTTGCGTTCCGCTCTGCAGCGAGCGCTCGAACTCCTGGGAGAGGCTGACGCAGAAGTGTGCGTGAGCCTTGTCGGCGACGGCGAGATTCGCGCCCTCAATGGGCGCTACCGCGGCAAGGACAAAGCGACAGACGTGCTCGCGTTTGCCTCGCGCGAGGGAGAGCGCGTGCCGGGGGACGAGGACTGGCTTGGCGACATTGTCATTTCCCTCGATACGGCCCAGCGGCAAGCCCAAGAGCAAAAGCACAGCTTGAGTCAGGAGCTCACCAGGCTCGCCATCCACGGCTTGCTCCACTTGCTCGGATACGACCATGAACGCTCTGCCGCCGAGGCCCGCAAGATGCGACGCAAAGAGAAGTGGTTGCTCGAAGCACTTGCCAGTACGGAAGGCGAGGGAGCTTAACCGTCTCGTTTTGGCCTCGGCGGAGGCGAGGGCCGCAGCGCCAATGGAGCCAACCGAACGGAGGGAAAAGGGGACCTAAATGGAGGGAACTCCGTAGAAGCCTTTGGCAGAGGGTTTTGGGGTGAGGCCACTGCGGCGCAAAATGGGAGTTGGTCCACTCTCTCCCTTCGGGAGCGGGTGACCCAAAGGAGGTGGTCACGGCCCCGCGGCGCAACTCGATTCGCCCGAGTTCCTGGTCGCAACCCCACGATCCATGTCCGCGCTTTGCACCTCGGCTTGGCCCTGCGCTGGAACGACGAAAAAGAGTTCTCCACGGGCACCGCGTCTCTTGAGCAGGCGCGGCCTGTGAATTAATGGTGCCTGCAAGGCGCGCTAATGGCGGGAAGAGAAGGCGGGGCTGCCGATGGGTTAAGGGTCCGAAGGGGGGAAAGAAACCACCAGAATTACCGTCTCTATCAGCGCAGGCTTCTCGGTAACGAAATTGGCCGCGTCGCGGCCGCGTTACTTGCGATCACTCTTCTTTTCGTCGTCTTTGTCGCATTCTTTTCGGGGCCACGGCTTGGGGAAGACTGGCCCTGGCTTGCGGTTTTGATCGCAGCGCCAGTGGCGTGCCTCGGGTTGGTGTACCTCCGGGTTTCCACCAAATGGCCTTACCTGTTAGCCCTGGGAACGGATGCGGGCTACACGATCGGAATCGTCGCTGGGCTTTTGTTTCCGAGCACGCCCACTTCGGGAACTGCCTTGTTCGTTTCGGTGAAGATGCTCGCCAGCGCCATGCTGCTACCGTGGCACCCAGCAGCACAAGCAGCTTCCGCCGCGATGACGTTAGCCTTGTACTGGCTGGTTGGCTGGCACACTGAAAGGTTTGTTTGGCAACACAGCGACTTTCCGCATCAGGTTACCGGGCCGCTATTCGCCGGCATCGTGAGTGTCGTGGCAGCCTTACGCAGTGAGCGCTTGCGCCGCGACCTGTTTGCCGAAACCCAAGTGGCCGAACAGCGGGCCGAAACCAATGCACGTTTTGCTGCCATCCTCTCGCACGAGCTGCGCAATCTGCTCGCCGGGGTATTGGGATACGGCGAGATGCTGCGCGACAGTATCGAGCTGACCTCCGAGCAGGCCAAAGCGCGCGAGACCATCGAAAGGCAAATTGCGTTGGCCCGGCAAGCGCTGGAAGCGATTCAAGTGGCGTTGGATTTGAGCCGCGAGCAGGCCCTGGCGCGAGGCGACAAGCAGGCACTGGATGAAGTGTGGCAAGATTTGCAAAAAGAATATGCGCTGCGCGTAATCCCGCCGACCGTGGTCCTGCGTTGGGACATATCCCCCGATTTGCCGAGTACTCTCGTGGATACCACGAAGCTAAAGCTCGTCGTGCGCAACTTGGTCGATAATGCGTTGAAGTTTACGCCGAGGGGCGAAGTGCGGGTGCGCGTGCGGGCCAGCTTCGACGAGCTCACCATCGACGTCTCTGACACGGGCATTGGTATTCCCCCCGAGAAGCAGCCTTTTATTTTCGAGCCCTTTCGTCGGGCTGCTCCGGAAGAGTTTTCTCAAGGCATCGGGCTTGGCCTGTACATCGTGAGCCGATTGGTCGAGGCTCTCGGCGGCACGATCCGGGTGGAAAGCACAGTCGGCCAAGGAACGACGTTCGAGGTCCGCATCCCCCTGACGGTTTCCCCGCCTGAGGGCGGAACCGGCTCAGGCAGCTAACTCACCGAACAAAGTGTGGGAGTTTGCCTCCCGCACGGCAACCGTGACGACCGAACCCGGCACCGGCGGCTGAGGGGCAGGAAAGACACAGGTCTTGAACTGCGGGGTCTTTCCGGCAGTCCATCCTGCTTTCTTGCGAGCTGGCCCCTCCACCAAGACTTCCACCCTTTTTCCAACCCAGGCCTGGTTACGCTCGTGAGCGATGGCCTCTTGCAGCGCAATCACCTCGCGCAGCCGGCGCAGCTTTTCTTCGGGAGACACGGTCTCTGGCCAACGTGCTGCTTTGGTCCCGCTGCGGGCGGAGTACTGGAACATGAAAGCTTGATCGAACTTGACTTCCCGTAAGAGCCTCAAGGTAGCCTCGAAGTCCTGCTCGGTCTCACCCGGAAATCCCACGATGATGTCCGTGCTCAAGGCCATGTCGGACCGCACGTTGCGCAGTTTCTCCACCAGCCGAAGGTACTGCTCCACCGTGTACCCTCTTGCCATGCGGTGTAAGACGTGGTCCGAGCCAGACTGCACCGGTAAGTGTACCTGTGGGCAAACCTTGGCACACGTGGCCATGGCCTCGAGAGTGGCTTCGCTCATGTCTGCCGGGTGCGGAGAGGTAAACCGAATCCGGAGCAAACCGGGCACTTCGTTCGTTCGCCGCAGGAGTGTGGCGAAGTCCACCTCGCCGTCGTGATACGCATTGACGGTTTGGCCCAAATACACCACCTCGCGAAAGCCTTGCTCGGCCAACTGCTGCACCTGGCGCAAAACGACGCCCGCCGGCACGGAGCGCTCACGGCCGCGCACGAACGGCACGACACAGAAGGTGCAAAATTTGTTGCAACCCCGCATGATCGTGACCCACGCGCGGACACCTGCCTCCCGGTGCGGCTCTAGGTCCGCATAGGTCTCGGAGCGATCGAGCCGGACGTCAATGTACGGGTCCCGCCCGCTTTCTTGCAGTACCTCCGGCAAACGCCGATAAGCATCGGGGCCAACGACAAAGTCCACGAACGGCAGCCGCTCCAGCAGCCGGTCGCGCACGTGCTGCGCCATGCAGCCGACGATCCCTAGCTGCAAGTCGGGGCGGCGCGCCTTGTACCGGTACAAATCTCCGAGCCGTCCAACGACTCGCTCTTCGGCATGCTCGCGAATGGCACAGGTATTCAGCAAGATCACGTCGGCCATGGCCGGGTCGCGCACGGGTTCGTAGCCGCAACGGCGGAACTGACCCAGCAAAAGCTCCGTGTCGGCAAGATTCATCTGACAGCCGTACGTCTCGATGTAGACGCGACGGCCGACCTCTAGACTGTGCTCGCGGAATTGGCTGCCCTCGCTCACCGTGTCGCCTCGGATCGGTTGACGCTCGTGGGGCTGGCATATAACCGTAGAAGGGATTGCTCACAACGTGAGGACCCTCATGGCTCAGGATAGTTTCGACCGGCTGGAAGCCTCGTTGCTGCTTTGCCCGCAGTGCCGCGTCGCAATGCCGGTACGGAAACGGCTTTTGTTGATTCTGCCGCAAGGCAACAAGTTCGAGTACGTGTGCACCCGATGCGGTGCCACGTGTGGCGACACGCTCGAGCCCGATCAGCCACCGGAAAGAAGGCGATACATGTGAGTTCCGGCCAACCAAAGCGGGTCGTGTCGTTGCTTCCTGCCGCGACGGAAGTGGTGTTCGCCCTTGGTTGCGGCGACCACCTCGTGGGTGTCTCCCATGAATGCGACTTCCCCGCGGAAGCGCGCGAGCGGCCGGTGGTTACCCGCGCACGATTCCGATCGAACGGCAGCTCGGGAGAAATCGACCGGGCAGTGCGTGCCTCGCTGCTTGCGGGGAAGCCATTGTACGAACTCGACACCGACCTCTTGCTGTCGCTGCAACCGGACTTGCTCTTGGTTCAAGAGACGTGCGCGGTGTGCGCCTTGCCCGCGCACGATGTGCGGCGCGCGCTGAGCGAGGGCGGTCTCGCCGTGGATGTCGTTCCGCTGCATGCGCACGACTTACCGGGCGTTCTTGCCGATATCGAGCGCGTGGCAATCGCTCTGGGTCGGAGCGACGCAGGGCGTGCCCTGGTGGCCCGGCTCGAAGAAGAGTTTGACGGCGTTCGCCGGGTCACAGCGCGGGCGCGTTATCGGCCGCGTGTGCTTTGCCTGGAGTGGCTCGATCCGCCCATGGTGGCCGGGAACTGGGTGCCAAGCTTGGTGGAAATCGCGGGCGGCCGCCCGCTGCTGGCAGAACCCGGGCGGCCGAGTGTTACGGTATCGTGGGCCGATGTGTCGGAAGCGTCGCCCGAAGTCGTCCTCCTCATGCCTTGCGGATTTTCCTTGGAGCGCACCCTGGCGGAACTCGACGAATTTCCCCGCCCGCCGGAGTGGCACTCGTTGGTAGCGGTACAGTGCGGGCGCGTGTACGCCGTCGATGGCAATGCGTACTTCAACCGCCCAGGCCCGCGGATCTTGGAGAGCTTGAAAATTCTTGCCGGATTGACGCAGCCGGGCTTGTGCGCGCGCTGGCTGCCGGAAGGCAACTGGGCTCGCATCGAATCATAAACTACCGCGTGCCTGTGTGGCGGCACCTTCTTGGCGCCGCGCATTTCAGGGTGGAGGGCAAGGCCAAAGGCACAAGCACGTCAAGGCTCGGCCCTGCGCGTCGGGTTCCGACGAATCGTCGCAGGCTTTACCAAATGCGGGCAAACGTGATCAGCAACATGACCACGGTGATGGCTTGCCCGACGGCGAAGGCTAGCGTGCGCCACGGTTGCAACGCTGCCAGGTAAAACACCGAGTGCAGCACGCGGGCCAGCAAATATCCCACGAACAGGATGCGGGCTACGCCCAGGCTCGGTTGCGTCAATGCGTAAAAGAAGCCAACTGCGAAAAAGGGCAAGATGTTTTCGAGGTCGTTGCGGTGCACCCGGCGAGCCCGCTCGACGTCTTCGTCGCGGACCTGACGCGGGGAAAGGCCTTGCGCCGTGTAGTCCTCGGGTGTGGAGAAAACGCGCTTGCGGAGGCGATAGTAACTGGTCACCCAACCAACAGCCGCCATTTTCAGCACCAGGAGTAAGTAAGTGAGGGCAAACAAACGCATTGCCGGTTGTTCGAGCCACAGCGCCATAGCCAGCCTCCTCCAGCTCAGGTTTGTTTCACAAAGGGAGTGCTTGTGCAAACCCAGGCGCGGGCTTTTACGGACCTAGCCAAAACCGACCGTCGCGATAGTCAATGACCACCACTTCGCCGTTTTTCGCGTGTCGGACCTGAGA
>BEIG01000003.1 GCA_002898795.1 bacterium HR30
TTCCGATCTTTGCGATCGATCACTGCGACCGGTACCACCACGCGGTTGTTCTCGGTAACGGGATCGATGTTTCCCGGCAGTACCGTATTGGCCGTAAATTCCAGTTGGCATCCGGGTGCAGCGGACCGAGTGAAGCGAAGAGTGATCCGAGCTGTGCGTTTGCGACCGGGTGGCACCAAAGCCCGATCCTGGGTACCTGCAGCGCGCCGCTCGAAGTCAGGAGGAGCGACGACCGTGCCCGGCGGGCAGGTGCCATTCGAGGCAGTGAGGCTTATCAGGTGTCCTAGGGGTTCATCCGTTGTCGTCACATCGGCGTTATATACCTTGACCGACAGCGTGCGGCTCCGTTCGGTTTTTCCCGACGGGATCACTACTTTCAAGGGCGCGATTGGGACAACAGCGGTGTCGTGCTGTGCATGCCTGGTTGGGGGCCACTCGACCGAGACAGGAACCGCGCGGCCTCGTTGGGTTTTCCCGTCGCTGGCCACGAGTTCCATGAGGTAGGTACCGGGCTCCAAGTACAGGTGCCTTTGGGAGAAACCGAGAACCGGCTCACTGCCGTCACCAAAATTCCAGGAGTAAACAAGGGCGTCGCGATCGGGATCGATGGATCCGTACGCGGAAACCTGTAACCAAACTCCTGCTACCACCCGGCGTGGAGGGCCGGGATCCGGCCAGGGGGCACGGTTCTGTAAGGTGAATTCGGATTCGTGGGCGCCAATGTCCGGTGCTAGGCCAGCCGGGCGGACGCGCCCTAAGACGTCCCGGCTTTCTTCATTAGGTACCAATGCAAGATCGATGGCCGGGCTCGTTGGGGACAGTTGGTATTCCTGTCGATCAGCAAATTCTGGATCTACAGCCAGCGTTCCCTGTCCGAGTCCCGTTTGGGTTGTGTAGCGCAGTGCGTTGATGTCTTGACCTGAAAACGTCTGCGTTCCCTCGCTGCGGCGGAGGGAGATCAAGGGCTCTGTAGAGTCAGGCCGAAAAACGATGTTGTTTTGCTCCGTCAAGCTCACGTTCGATTCCACCTCGATGGCCTTTGCCCACCCAGCAATAATCGAGTTTTGTAAGGAAACGCTGTAGGGGGCTTGGGTAAACCGTTCCAAGGGTGCCCGCAGCAGCACGCCCACGCCAGTGTGGTCAGCGACGGATAAATGAACAAGTTGTACGCCCACGCTTTCCGCGCTCGAATTCGTTGTGAGCAGGCCGGTCCGATTGCGGGCAATGACAGAATTGGCAACCTGGCCTCCTCGGAAGAGCTTTACCCCAGCACAGCCGTTGTCCGTCGCCCAACTTTGCTCGATGAGCACGCTTTGAGCTGCCAGGTCGAAGCCGTCCTCGCCGTTGCCAGTGGCGCGACAACGAAGGCACTGGAAATCGCTGACATCCTGTTCCACGGCGAAGCCGTCCGCACCGCCCGCACACCCAGCCCCGTCGTCGTTTGCGATCGCAGCCGTATCCAGAACAGTCACCCCACTGCTTCCTTGGTAGACCCGAATACCGGTGCTTCGGTTTCCTTCGACCGTACAGCCCTGAATCGTGACGTTCGATGCTCCCGCGACCCAAATTCCACTCCGGTTGCCGTGAATATAAAGACGCCGCAACCACACATTGTGGACCCCTGGCCGCAAGAACACGCTCTCGTGGTATCCCGCCCGAATCTCAAAGCCTTCGATGACGATGTACCCCACCCCTTCGCGCAGATCGAAAGCAGAAAGACTTTGCCCCGGGTCAGGGGACTCGAGAATGGCCCCCGGCATGGCCACCAACGAAACGAGACCCTGGGTGTTACCACTACGCGAGATAATCACGCTTTCTCGATAAGTGCCCGGCTGCACGATCACCGTGTCACCTGGGTTGACACGGTTTACAGCGTTCTGGATGGTTGCCCAAGGACTTGCGGCGCTGCCTGAGGCGCTGTCGTCTCCATTTGGAGCCACGTAAAACGTGTCAGCATAGACTGCGCTCCCCAATAGGACGACCGTACACAGGGCCCAACGAGCCAACTCTTTGCTACTGCCGAACATCTTCCAAGGAGGCTTGCAGCGAAAGCTGTGCCGACGGGCACAGTAAGGGCCGGCAAAAACCGCCTGCGCTAGGAATTTCTTGCGACCGTCATTGCCGTGCCAAGGGAAGCCTCGACCATCAGTGCTGTGGCAGGTGCAGGGAAGCGCCCATGGCCGCGTGCGAAGTGCGTCAAGCGATGCTTTGGCGACGACCTTCGCCTCAGGGAGGCGTTACGGGGAACGCCAGCGGCTGGTTACTCCTCTGAAGAACCTGGGCGAGGCACGGGCGCACCACCGAGTTCTGTCCCCGGTTGTAAACAGAGAAGGCGAACGCGGCCCGTGGCGACAATTTGGCCCTGTGCATCGCGAGCGGTCGCTTCCCAAAGCTGGGTACGTCGGCCACGGGTAATCGGTGTGGCTGTTACGCGGATGGTGCCAGCTCGAACTGCTCGCACGAAGCTCGTGTGATTTTCGACACCGACCACAGTCAACCCTCGCTGCATGGCGTCTAGCCCTGCACCGGTGGAGCAGGCTGTCTCAATCGTTGCGCAGTGCATTCCGCCGTGAACAATGCCGTACGGCTGCAAGTGCCGCTCGTCTACATCGTACTCGAGAATCACTTCATCCCGCGACGCGCTAACGAAGCGTACCCCCATGTGCCGGTCGAAACCGCGCACCAGGACGTCGCCCGTGATGGGGTTGGGAACTTTGCTCTCTCCACTCATGACCACCCGCTATAACCAAAAACGCTCGCCGGTCTAGCAGCCCCGTGCTCCGTGCGAAGCCCAGCGGTTGCGCTATACGAAACCGACCCTGGTGTTCGGGCTTGGTCTCGCTATTGCCGGGAGAGTTTGCAGGAGTGGAGGAGAATCCATGCGACGGTGGAGAGCGGCGGTCGTGATTTTAGCCGTGGCGCTCGGGTTCTTTGCCGGAGAGGTGTTCGCGTTTGGCTTTGCCGATGTGGTTCAGAAAGCAGAATCTTTAGCGAGCGAGCCGTACCGCGACTCGAAAGAGCGGGTGCCACAATGGATGCTGGACATGACCTACGACGAATGGCGCGACATTCGGTTCCGAACCGATCGCTCGCTTTGGCGCGACCAGAATTTGCCGTTCGAGGTGCAGTTTTTTCATCTCGGCCTGTATTATCCCCGACCTGTTTCGATTAACGTGGTCGATGCCGGACGCGTGGAGCACGTGCGGTTTTCCCCAGCGCTATTCGATTATGGGAAGAACACCTTTGCCGATCGTATTCCGGACGATATCGGCTTTGCTGGCTTCCGGGTGCACTACCCGATCAAGACCCCGACGTACAAAGACGAAGTCATTGTGTTCCTGGGGGCGAGTTATTTTCGAGCCCTCGGCCGCGACCAGATCTACGGCCTCTCAGCCCGTGGTTTGGCAATCAACACCGTGGAACCGGAGGGCGAGGAGTTTCCATATTTCACCGAGTTTTGGCTCGTGCGTCCAACCGCAGAGGCAACGACCCTCACGCTCTATGCATTAATGGATAGCCCGAGCGTGACCGGGGCATACCAATTCTTCGTCGTGCCCGGAGTTCAAACGAGGGTGGACGTCGAGGCACACCTGTTCTTCCGGCTGGACGTGAAAAAGCTTGGCATAGCGCCGCTTACCAGCATGTTCTTTCATGGGGAGAATACCCCTCGTTGTTTCAACGACTTCCGACCCGAAGTCCATGATTCCGATGGCCTACTCCTGCTCAGCCGAACGGGAGAGTGGCTGTGGCGGCCGTTGGATAACCCCACTCGGATTCATGTCAGCGCCTTCGAGTTAAGTGAGCCCAGGGGTTTCGGGTTGCTGCAACGCGACCGTGACTTCGAACACTATCAGGATCTCGAAGCGCGTTCCGAAATGCGCCCGAGCGCCTGGCAGGAAGTGCATGGCAACTGGGGACAGGGATGGGTGGAGCTTGTCGAACTTCCGACCGACTCCGATATCCACGATAACATCGTGGCGTACTGGCGACCTCGCCAAGCCCCGCGTAAGGGCGACCGGCGAGAGCTTCGTTACACGATCTTTTGGTATGGGGAAGATGCTGCGCGTCCGCCGGGCGGGCGGGTGGTCGCCACGCGGCAAGAGCGGACGAAGGAGGGGTTCCAGCGATTTGTGGTTGACTTCCAAGGAGAAGCCCTCAACCGACTGGATGCCGCGAACCCACCGGAGGCAGTTTTGACCGTGGCCTCTGGCCGAGAAACGGGTGAGATCGTGGAGCATCACGTGGTCAAAAACCCAGTCAATCAGACTTGGCGTCTCGGTTTTCAGCTTCGCGTAGTGGGCGAGCGTCCCGTTGACCTTCGTGCATTTCTTCGACGTGGCGGTGACGTGCTGACGGAGACTTGGACCTACACCCATATTCCGTGACGCCGGAGTCGCGGTTGCATGGTGCTGCTCAAGGGTCTGCGGAGCGCGGCAGCATTTCTCGCTCGGGCATCCCTACGCTTTTACCGTGACGACTGTTTGATGCGGGCCTCCGCCCTGGCGTACGTTTCGCTACTGTCGCTCGTCCCCTTCTTGGCCGTTGTCTTCGCTGTGTTGAAGGGCTTGGGAGTTCCGCGCAAAATCGAGCCACTCGTTCTGAGCAGGCTGGCTCTGCCCGCCGAAACTTTCGCGGCGATCCTGGCCGCAATTGAACGGATCAACGGTAGCGTCGTTGGGGCGGTGGGTGGCGTGCTGCTACTGAGTTCCGTGATCGGCCTGCTCGCGGCGATCGAAGGAGCGCTCAACCACGTATGGCGCGTCCGGCAGGGCCGCACCTGGTGGCGGCGTCTGAGCGAGTACCTCGGTTTGGTGCTGCTCACTCCCTTTCTGCTGCTGGCAGCTATCGCGCTCACGTCTTCGTTGCGCCTCGGACACGTCATTCGTGTCGTCGAGGGGGTTCCTCTGGCGGGCGAGTTCCTTCGCTGGGGATTGGTGGCCGTTCCAGCGGTACTGAACGCTATTGGGTTGTTGCTTTTTTACGTCGTGCTCCCCAACCGAGCTCCACACTGGCCGTCCGTTGGTCTCGGTGCGGTGGTTGGGGGAGTTTGCTGGCAGATCGTGCAATGGGTTTACGTTAGCCTGCAAATTGGGGTGGCTCGGTATAGTGCCGTTTACGGTGCGCTGGCCCAACTGCCGATTACCTTGGTGTGGTTTTATGCGAGCTGGGTCGTCCTTTTGTTTGGAGCCGAGTGTGCGGCCGTTGCCGAATCGGGCCGCGTGCGAGCTGCCCCTTCCCGCTACCCGTGGAGCATTCTCGCGTTGCAAGTGTTGCGTTCCGCCTGGCTGGCGTTTCTCGAGGGCAAGACGAGTTTCGATTTGGTCCACTGGGCGAAGCGCCATGCTGTCCCGCTGGAAAGTGCCGTTGATCTTGTCCGCGTTCTTTCGGCATGGGGTTGGTTGCGTCAGGTGAAGCCCGAGGATAGCTGGCGTTTCCTTGTGGCGCGCCATCCTCGGAGCTGGGAGTTCGATCGGTTAGCCGAGCTCGACGGGAGGACGGCTCCTGGACAAGTCGACTCGGTAGTGCTTCGGCTTTGGCAATGGATGCAAGCTGAAGCGGCGGAGCGGTGGCGTGGAATTCGGAAGAGTCCGCTCGTAGACGAATTATTTCCGGGATTTGCGTCGGACGCCAAATCGTTGTCGGAAGGTGAAACGAAGGGAAGTGGAGCTGGAGAGCAGGGTGGTACGAGGGGAAGCTGAAGTCGGATGCAGCGGTGCTTGCATTTGGCCTGGTTGCTCGGCAGAGGATAGTTGTTGCCCTGTGAGTCGAGATTCGGCGCAGATCATCCCCTGCGGGGGGATTCTGCGGGAAGAATGGAGGACGACATGGAAAAGCTGTTGCGCGTGAACATGACTGATTTGAGTTGGCGCGAAGAACCGTTTCCGAGCGAGTGGAAGTTCATCGGAGGGCGTGGTCTTTCGGCAAAGATTCTCCTGAAGGAGGTCGATCCCCGTTGCGACCCGTTGGGCCCCGAAAACAAGGTAATCTTTGCTCCAGGTGTGCTTTCTGGCTCCATGGCGCCCACTTCGGGTCGGATGAGTGTCGGAGGGAAAAGCCCCCTTACCGGCGGAATCAAAGAAGCCAACTCGGGAGGCCAGGCGGGCCAAAAGCTCGCTCGCTTAGGCTACCGGGCACTGATCGTGGAAGGAAAAGCCAAGGACCCCTCCAAGCGTTACCTCGTGGCTATCGATAGAAATGGGGTGCAAATTCGTGAATGCCCGGAGTTGGCCGGCTTACGCACCTATGCGGCATCCGAGAAGCTTGCCACGATGTTTTCCGGGCGAGCAGCGTTTATTTTGTGCGGGCCCGCGGGAGAAAAGGGCTTCTCCGGTGCGAGCGTTGCGTTCACGGACGAGGGAAAGCGTCACCCGGCACGGCACGCCGCACGAGGTGGGCTGGGTGCCGCAATGGGCGCCAAGGGGTTAAAGGCAGTTGTGGTCGATGATGAGGGCACCCAGGCAAGACAGCCGGCGGATCCAGCGGGCTTCAAACAATATGTGGCAAAGTTCACCAAAGAGTACAAAGCCGGGCCCCAACTCTTCCAGTTCGGAACTTCGGCCACCGTTCCCTTGGCGAACATGATGAATACCTTCCCAACGCGGAACCGCAGGGCCATGCAGTTCGAGCATGCGGACAAGCTAGACGGAGCCCGGATCGTTCAAAATTTCGCGACGCGGGGCGGCGGTATGCATCACTGCATGACGGGATGCATCGTGCGCTGCTCGAACATCGTGCACGATGCCAATGGGCAGTACGTTACCTCGGCGTTGGAGTTCGAAACTCTGGCGCTGTGCGGTTCGAACTGCTGTATTGGGGACCTCGATCAAGTGGCCCGCATCGATCGCATGTGCGACGAACTTGGCCTGGACACCATCGAGACAGGCGGGGCCATTGCCTTGGCCATGGACTGTGGAGCACTTCCCTGGGGTGATGGCGAGGCGGTATTGGCACTGTTGGACAAGGTCGATAAGGGAGACGAGCTTGCCGAAACCATTGCCCGGGGGGTTGTTGCGACGGCAAAACGTTTCGGCGTTACCGACCGGATTCCCGCGATTCATGGTCAGGGTATCCCTGCGTGGGAGCCGAGGACGCTAAACGCCACGGGCATTACGTACGCCACGAGCGCCATGGGCGCCGATCACACGGCAGGTTTGGTCATTGCCAGCTCAGGGGATTTGGCTCGTGCATCGCAGGAGGCACAGTTGGTCAACGCCCTCTGTGACTCCAGCGGATTCTGCCAATTTCAGCAGCCCACGATCGAAGACATCAGAACGTTGTACAATTACTTTTTTGGCGCGAATCTAACGTTTGAGGAAGCTGCGGACCTAGGCTGGCAATGCATGGTGGACGAGTGGGAATTTAACCGCCGGGCTGGTTTTAAGTTAGAAGAGGCAGATTTACCCGAGTGGCTGCGGAAAGAGCCCGTACCCTCGAATGGCGCTGTGTTCGCCGTCCCGCGCGAAGAAATTCAGAGGGTATTCCAGCGCATGCCGATTTCCGATGAGTTGCGCACCATGAAGGCTGTGGGGTGAGTCTTTTGCCGGTGATAACGTTAGCGGGCCAGGTAGAGGAGCGAGGACTAGCCGGGAGACAACTTGCTCGTTAAACACCGACCACAGCCGTTGGCTGAGGAGCGAGGTATGGATCAAGATAGCCCAAAGCCCGTACGGCGAACGCTCGTGGGACGTTGGTTACGCATCGTTCTCGGCTCGGCGTTGGTTGGACTCGGCGTGGTCGGTTTGTTCCTTCCGTTTCTCCAAGGCATACTGTTTATCGTCGTGGGGTTATCGTTGTTGAGCACGGAGAGCGAACGAGCCCGACGGCTCCACGAATGGGCGCGCTCTCGTTGGCGCCAACTGCGCCCCCGAGGGGAAGAAAGGAATTCGGTGCATGGTATCCGATGAGAAGGACCGCTTAGGGCAGAAACTGCGCGATGTCGAACGCGCGAGGGAGGACCTGTACTTTGCTGAGCAGGACCGCAAGCTCATCGAGAAAATGCGGCAGGCCAAGCAAGAAGAAATGGAGGCGCACGTGCGCGAGCTGGCGCGGATGCGCTGTCCCAAATGCGGCGTGCGGCTGCAACACGTGATCGAGCGGGGAATAGCGGTGGAGGAATGCCCCCAGTGTCGCGGAGTGTGGTTAGACCACGGCGAACTCGAGGCCATCGCAGGAAGTGAAAAGGAAGGTTGGATTGCCCGTTGGTTAAAAGGCGAGTTTCGGCGGCCCGAGGGTAAGTGAATGGCCGTTTGGTCTAAGCTTATGGTCGCTCGTCCCAGTGACCAGGCCGGCCGGTGTGCACGACGTTCTCTCCTGCACTTTGAGCCCCGCTTCTGAAGCCGTTGCACACGAACCGCTAGGTTGTCTGTTGTTGGGCCACCAGAGGGGCGTGGGGGAGAAAAAAGAAGGGCTTCCCGGTTGGGAAGCCCTTCTTCCTTTGGAACAGAAGTGATGTGAATCAGTCAGAAATGCTGGTTAGATGCTTTAGCGTGAAGTAATCGCGGGGGAAGTTCGTTTCGATGAACTGCGAGCTATAACGGCCACCAATCGCCGCACGGTTGGTCTTGTCGTTCACGCCGACCACCATGTTCGGGGTGACGGCAGAGAACGTGCCATCATCGCTCCTCGACCAGTGGTACGCGCACATCGCGTTATAGAAGTACTCCCCGGCCCGGTTGTGAACGAGCTTCCACCAAATGCGGTACATGTCCTTGTCCATGAACATGATCACCTTCCCAAAGTTGTAGTACGGGTCCTCAGACTGTCCCTCCAAGATCCAGACTGGGCGCGGAATCATGTTCAAGTTTTCCACGATAAGCCACGGGGCACCCTTGGCACCGGGGGTCTCGTAGGCGCCCTTGAAGTAAGGAATTTCCACTTCCCAACGGGTTGGTGAAACTTGCTTTTGTTTGAGGGGCTCGGGGCTCAGAACGGGCGCCAGGATCTTGCCCTCGCCGATGAGTTTCCACTTATAGTATTCGATCTTACCAGCGTAACAATTGACGTCGTCGGCAAAGATGTCGAGGCCGGCGACTGGATCGGACCGCGTGGCCGCGTTAACCCGCCGAACCCGCCGCGTGGAGGGGACGTAGAACCAAGCTTGGTCCTGAGAAGTCCAGTCGTTGATGACTTTCGTCAGACCACCCACTCCATCCACATCCTGTGGTTCCAAGACGTTGGACAAGCTTGTGGCTCGAAGATTTTCGGGGTTCTCCATTGGTCCCGCAGAACGTCCCAAGAAAGCGTTAATGTGCAACCACAGCTTGATGCGTTTGAACTCGCCGCTGCTGTCGATTCCGTTGAGGGTAAATGTGGCCCCCTGGCCGTTACCCATCCCATTCGCGGCGTAAAAGTTCCAGGCCATTTTGCAAGCGGCGTACGGTTCTTTGGGATCGATTTTGGGGAAGGGGTAACCGAAGTAAAAATCAGGCATTTTCCCCGTCTTCTTGTCCTTCAAACCACAAGTTGCCGGGTCAAGATCGTACTTGCCGTCGTTGGCCTCGCTGGCCTCCCAGAAGCGCTTGGAGTAGTTTTGCTTGAACTTTTCAGGGTCGACCGGAACCACCCGGAACCAGTACTCCCCATTCTTGACGCGGTTGAGAATCACCTCCGGCAGCAGATCCTTCCCTCGCTGCCAGTTGTTTTGATCGAGGATCCACGGTTTGTTGTCCTCTTCGGCCTGATCTGCAGCAATGCTCCGCCACGGCGCTGCGGCAAACACAAGAGCCGCCAACGCAGTGAGCCAAATCTGGGACCTCTGACCCCATTTCATAACCTGACCTCCTGAGACTTTGTTCCTTTTCTCAAAACCGACCCCAGCAGCAGGGACCGTCACTGGGCAGTGCCCAAGGCTGCCTGTCGCTGTTCTGCCAGCATAGCCTTTGTTTTCCGATTCACCAAGAACCCCGGTCGCAGGACCTTGACGAAAGCAGGAACCACCACGAGACCACCAAAGGTATTGAAGCTCATGAGGAGCGCAAGAAGCAAACCCATTTCAGCCTGGAACTTTAAGTCAGAGAACCAGAAGAAGCCCGTTCCTGCAATCATCGTGGAGGCGGTGAAAATAATCGCCTTTCCCGTGGTCGCGGTGGCGTAGTCTACCGCCTCATCGAGTTTACCAATCTCGTCGTACGTATCGATCATCCGGCTAAAGTGATAGATGCCATAGTCGACACCGACTCCGGCACCAGCAGCCGCGATGGGCAATGAGTTGACGTTTAAGTCGATGCGGAACCACACCATGAGGGCCTCGGCCGCAAGTTGGGAAAGAACCACCGGAATCATCAAAATCAGAGAGCAGTACAGCGACCCATAGGTCAGATAAAGGCAGATGTATACGATCAGGAAGATGAGTCCGAGGTTCTTCCAATACGAGTTCTCCACCTCTTCGTTCACCGCGGCAAGGATACCGAATAGACCACCGGCGAAACGGAAGTCGACGAACCCCTCTTTGTACTGATCCACGAATTGCCGGGCGTAGGCAATCGAGTTCATGATCACCGCATGAGAGTACTCGTGGAACAGCGTGATGATTGAGCCATATCGCGCGCTTGGATCCATGAAAAAGTTCAGCGCCGCAATGTTGGCGTTTTGTGTGAAGGTGTAAATGATCTGCCCGATTTCCTTGGGGTTCAAGGGAATGATCGACCACTTTGGGTCACCATCGTGTTGCAAGCGGGCAAGCTGTTTGATGATATCCACGATGGTGATCGTACCACTGGCGCCTTTGGCACCTTGCATGTGGTAGGCAAACTCTTCCATCGTGGTCAATGCTTCAGCAGACTTCACGCCGTTGGGTTGCTTGGTGTCCGCAATGATGATCAGTTGGCTGGCTCCGAGGAAGCGTTTGTTGAGGATGTCGTAAGCAACGTTGTAAGGGTGGTCGGCGAAGAGTAAGGCGGAGCCCGGTGTCATGTCGCCCACCTTGAGTTGCCAGCCCCAGATGGGGAGCAGGGCATAAAGAGCAACGGTAAGAACGATCACGGCCCAACGGCGCCAGCCTTCGCTGGCGTTAATGACGAGCTGAGTGAACGCAGGGTAGATGCGCTCGCAGTAGGAAAGCCAGTACCATGCGATGACTGGAGACACCGCGATAAAGCAAAGCATCCCCGGTCCGATGAATTCGAGCGCCCGCGCAATGTTCGGCGGGAAGAGCTGAATGAAACGGTGCATGACGCCCATCCGGTCGATCGCAACCGCCGCCACAATCGCGGCAAAAAGAATCGCGGTTCCCGCGCCGATGCTGATACGTGCCCTTGCCCCGTGTGCCGCGTGGTCCACTGGAGGCGGTGGGTCGATGTAAGAGAGAATGATCGGATGCAAAGTGACTACGCTGATGAAGATGGAAACCACCCAGAAGCTGGCAAAAATAGCCACCTTTTGAATCAGCGGAATCGGCGCCACAGCAACGATGAGCAAGCCAATGCCGTCAGTGACGATCGAGGCAATCGCAGGTGCGAACAAGTGCGAGTACGATACGACGATCGCTTGGTTCTTGTCCTTCAGGCGATAGAACTCTTCATGGTAACGGTCCATAGACTGTACTGAGTGGCTCAGGGCACGGGCCGTTAGAAAGAGCGGGATGACCAGGACCAGTGGGTCGAGATTGAACCCGAGCCACGCAGCGATCCCCAGCCCCCACACACTGGAAAGAATGCCGGAGAAAATGGGTACCCAGATTCCAGTCCAGGTCCGAAAGTACGAGTACAGGAGAAACGAAAGCGCCACTGTTGTGAGAACGAAAACCAGTGCGAGCTGGCCGGAATACTGGAGTACCGAAGTGTACAACCAGGGAAAACCGGTGATGTGAACACGGTGGTTGTCATCTTCTACCTCCGCCGCCAATTGCATCATTCGGTCGTAGAGGTAACGGAAGTCTAAGGCTTCCTCCCAGAAGCCGGTGTTGACTACGGCAGCCGTGTCGTCGTTGGCCACGTAGACACCCCGAATATTGGGGTTGGCGTAAACGGCAAATCGCACCCGGTTGGCGTCTTCCTGTGTTTTCGGCACACCCGGATAGAAAATAGGACGGACCTGGACAGCCCCCTGAGTCGCAGTGGCACTGCTTACGGCTGGGTGAGCGATCGACAGGATTTGGTAGGGAACAACGCCCTTTGTGTTGATCATGAATTTGGTGATGTAATCGAGCTTCTGTAGGGTTGTCGGGTTGTAAATGTCCCCCGACTTCACCTCCAGAATCACGTTCATCACGTTGGCGGTTCCGAACATCTTTCGGAACTCGTGATAAAACTTGATGTACTTGTGCTGCCGGGGATAGAAATCGAAGAAATCCGTGTGCAGCCTGATCTTGGTGAGCCCGTAGGTGAAAAATAAGGTCATCAATGCGACGAACGCCGTCACCGAGCGGCGGTAATTGAGCAGAAACCGCAAGTACGCTTCGATCCAACGTTGGGGAAACATTCGAGCTTAACCTCCGCCAGCCTTCCTAGTGTGCTTGCTTAGTAATTTTCCTTGAGTGGGGTCATTTTGTCACGATCGAGTGAAAGAACCAATCCCCTCGATCCGACGACATAGCCACGACCATCGGGGAATAGTGTAACCCCGCGGAACCAAGACCCCGCCATACGTACCGGAATATCGTAGAGCTTCCACGTTTTCCCCGCGTCCTGGCTGTACAGCAAGAGGCCGCTGTTGCCCACGGCCCAACCAAAGAGGCCGCGCACAGCCACGTCGTAAATGGGGAGAACAAAGCCCTTTGGCATCGGTACAGATTGTTTGACCCAGGTTGCCCCGCCATCTTCGGTGACCAACATCACCCCCTCCATCCCGACAACCCAGGCGTGCTGGTGGTCGAGCGCGGTGACGCCGAAAAGAGTGGTTTCGACTCCGCTTTTTTGCTGCTGCCAGGTGAGCCCTCCGTCTTGGGAAAACAAGATCACCCCGAATTCTCCCGCAATCCAGACATGCTTCTCGTCGGCGAAGGCAATGGTGTACAAGATCACGTCTCCCGGTTGCACGACTTCGGCGATGTCCGGAGGTAATTCAATGTTCTCCGGAAGCGAGATTTTTGTCCAGGTATTTCCGCCGTCTTCGGTGCGCAGGAGGGTTCCAAAATCGCCGACAGCCAAACCCTGTTGGCCGTTGACGAACTCAATATCGAGTAAGTTTCGATTGGTTCCGCTCGGCTGCATGTGCCAGTTGAGCCCCCCGTCTGGAGAGAAAGCAATTTGCCCTCCTTGGCCAGCCACCCAGAGCTTATCTCCGACGCAGGAGATGGCCACAAAGGGACGCTTCGTGTTTGCGGAGTAAATGCGCCAGTTTTGCCCGCCATCGATCGTGTGAAAGATGCGACCCAAGTCGCCCACGGTCCACCCTTCGCGAGCATTCTTGAAGCACACGGAGAACAGGTTTTGACGTACTTCTGCGGCGGGCACAGCAGCTTGGGCAAAAAGGGGAAGTGGCAACGACAACAACATTATGAAAGATGCCAGTAAGTAGACAAGACGCGTTTTCACCGTGACTTGGCCTCCGTTTGTCGAGTTTGTGGGAGTTGTAAATACACGCGGCGGTGCGTTGGCCAGCAACCAACGCACCGCCGCCTAGCCGATTGAGACTAGTTTTAAATGACGTACTCGAACCGGAACTGAACGTTATCCCGGTCCTTGAGTAGGCTCACTCCGCTTCCACCCTTATAAATGTGAGCGTCGAGAATACTATAGTCGATGGCAAAGCGGAATGGGTCGTACACGATGGTTAGTGCCGGCTGATACACGATGGCACCGCCCCAGTCATAGAAGAAGGTGAACGCTGGATTAATCATCCCACTGCGGAACGAGGTACTGATGAACAAGGTGTGGAGGAAGGAGTCCGCCGGCTGGGTGATGAAAATGGGCTCCAGCCTCGGGAACACCGAGCCATTGTAATTAAAATCGATGGCGTCGTAGTAAATCGGCAATACTTGGCGGTTCGGATTGGGAACAGGGTAGCTTTTCACCTGACCCGTCTGGTTGTCCCGAGCAGTGACCGCGACGGCACTGCAGATCCCGCGGTCCACAAGCTCTTGGTTGCAGTACAAGGGCCCGTCCGGAGCAGCGTTCTTGATGTGTTTGTAGAAAAACTGCGTGGAGATGAAGAACGTTTGGTGTGGATTGAGCCACCGAATCCACTGATTTCGGTCGATGCCGAGCACGAAATTGATGGAATCCCGCAACAGCCGCCGTCCGTTACTCCGCCGCCCGGCAGCCGTTCGCCGCGCTGCGGTGAATTGACCCAGGTTGAACTCGAAGGGGTCTAGGTCTTCCTGTTGAAAAGAAGGCTCATCTTTGAAGTATGCCAGTTCGCTCCGGATCACGCTGTAGTACTGAGGCAGTGCGAAGGTTGTCGTTACGCCGGAGACTTGTACCCGCGGTGCGGTTTGCACGGCGTGAATTGGGCGACCGCAGTTACGATTGCTGTAATCCGGACGGGTCGGGTCGCCTGGTGTGGGGCACGGCAAGCCGTCGTTTATGCCGAAAATGAAAGGCCGGACACGTGTTGTTCCGTCCGGTCGTATTTCGTCTGGCGCCGTGAATACTTGCACTGCAGGGGTGTCGAAGTACGTGTAGTAGTGGGCCAAGCTGAAGGTGGCGTCGAAAGCGTTGAAAACAATACGGCCTCCGCCGCGGATGTTTTCGAAGTTACGGGCAGGGGCAAATTTGATCGAGAGCGTGTCATTCGACGGGGCTCCCTGGCTGGGTAGAGCCCATGGCGACCCGTTAGGAATTCCCGGAATGAAGCCCACCTTGCTATCGATGGCGGCGTAGCCTTCGATGAATACCTCGGAGAGGGGACCTAAGTCCCCCCAATAGTACTGCGCACGTAACATGTCCAATGGAACCCGGCGCTCGTCCAACGGTACTAGAAAGCCGCCAAAGCTTGCATCCAGAGGATTGATGTTGTCCAGCAGCCGGAACGCATCAGTTTCGCCCCACGATAATAACTGCCGTCCGAATCGAAAGAAGAAGTCGCCGGCCTTGATGTCTAGGTAAGCTTGGAACAGGCGGTGACGTTGCACGCCCTTTTTACGCAGGTTCTTTCGGAGCTGGTAGATGTCGTAGGGCGTCTGCTGAAATCCGTTGGGGAAGAGAGGCGGACCGATGAAGGGGTTTGGGGGGTCTGCCTCAGCCAGGCGTTTAAACTCGCGCGCCGTCCGGTATTCTTTCGGACCCCAGTCGTAGATTCCATCGCCTTCTCCGCGGTAAGTCAGCCCGTAGCTGAGGTCCCGAATTTTGAATGGCAGATCATTCAGCAGGCTCAGGGGACCAATGCCTTCCCGGCGTAGGCGGTCGAGATCGTGCTTGAGCTCAGCTTCGACGAAAAACCGATTTTGCCTCAAGTGACCCGCAGCGGATCGGGGCCAGGTAGCGGAAGTGGACACGCCGGGATCGTCCGGATCGGGGACCCCGTCGTGCGTACGCTCGGTGCCGATACGGGCATTCACATACGTTCGCACTCCCAGCTTAATGTCCCCGTCTTTATCCAAAGGTACGGCTTTCGCGGGCGGGCTCGAGAAGTACATCGCCATGAGACCACTGGCAGCCACCCCCCACCAAACCTTGCGCCAGAAACGCAGCATAACCAACCCTCCTCTGTCTCCCAGCACCGACCCACAGTCGGTTCCTTGGTGTGCTTGTTGCCGCGAATCCCTACGCTAGGCGTCGGCCCCATGTCAAGTAAATCGACACCGGTGGCCCGAGGGGCCAGCGTTTTGGCTTTCTTTGGTTCGATCGCCAGCGCCTGGTGCGCGACGGCTGCGCTCACGGAAACTAGAATGCCACCGGAGCGAGCGCTCGAGGTCATCTCGGTATCAGCGGAGGAGCTGTCCGGCCTGTGGGGATGTTCAGTAGACCGTGTTGCGGCGTGGAGCTGCGATCGGCGATGTGTGCTCATCTTGTCGCAAGTAGACGAGCGCGATCGGATGGGTCGGTGGGCTTTGGATTTCGGCACCGATGATTCCGAGGAAGAACAACGAGGTAGCCTCGACCAGACGGATTGGGTCCTTGCCCAGGTTACGGACCTTGGCCAACCAGCCCCTGTGCCGCCGTCCGAGGCGGCATACGCTGTGCGCGTGAGCGACCCTTCAGCGACTTTCGTCCGCTGGCTTTACCTCGGCTGTCGTAGCGGTGCCCCGATCGCGGGCGCCCAGCGGGATCCCCGCGTGTCGGTCGAGCCCCAGCTCGACTTGGTTCGGATGCGCCGCATCAGCGTGGGCTTTTCTGGCGCGTTCCCGGATCGGTTACTTTTGAACGGGGAGCAAAATCTCCTCGACCGCCTGAAGTTACGTGCCGAGGCCCGGTTCTTGTTCGGACTCCTGGGAGTACGGCGGGACGAGTCGCACCTCCAGGGTCGCGTGCTCGGGTGGCGAATAGGCCCTCTTCGGGCAATCCGAGCGCAGGAGCAGTGGGTGTACCTAGGCTGGGGCATTCGCACTCCGGTATTTCGTTCTTACGCCATGTTTTACCCGGATTACCTCGATATTCCCGTCTCGCTGCGGTTGCGCTTTCCTGCCACGCACTTTTTCTCGGCAATCCGCATCCAAGGCTACGTGGATTTTCGCGACTTGCGCGGTTGGTCGCTGCTTCTCCCGGATGACCCGGTTGCCTACTTCATCGACGGCCGCACGACCCCGCAGGAAAAAGCGCTAGCGGTGCGCAATCCGCAGTGGTTCGCTCTGCGTGGCCCAGATCTTACCTTCGTCCAGTATTTCGGCTTGAGCCCTTCGCTGCACTCAGTGACACGGCGGTTCCTCTACCGCGACGATATTCGTGCTGCCTTTCCCCCGGAGGCGGTGCCCGGCGAAGTGCCCGGAGTCGGGTACGAACTCACCCACTGGCAGGGCGTAGGCTCAGGAGTGCACTCGCTACATGCCACGAGCTTTGTCGTACCGAGCACGCTCCCGCCCGAGCAACTGATCGCTGCTCAGCGACAACCCCTGACGATCCAAGTGCAACCCTTGCAATGATCCCCAGAGGGGTTCATTCCACCCAGCGTTGTTGCCAGTGGGGCTGAATCTCCTAAGGACCCAAGAATCGTTCAGATCACGTAGTCAACGCGGAACTGGATGTTGTCGCGGTCCCGCAAAAGCCCGATCCCGCTGCCACCTTTGAGTCGCCGCGCGTCGAGAATGCTGTAATCGACGGTAAAGCGGAATGGATCGCGAACCAGGGTCACCCCCGGTTGATACACAAACGCGCCCACCCAGTCGTAAAACACAGCAAGCGTAGGGTTGACTTGCCCACCGCGGTACGACGTGGTGAGGAGCAAGGTTTGCAAGAACGACGTTGCGGGTTGGCTGACCATCACCGGTTCCAGTGGCACGCCAAGCTGAGGCAACAAGGTGTCCACGACGGGTAAGACTTCGCGGTCGGGATTGAGGCGTCCATCGGCGGTGAACACGCGCGTGCCGGCCGCATTGCGAATGTGCTTGATGAAAAACTGCGTGCTGAGAAAAAACGTGTTGCTTGGGTTCAGAAACCGCAGCCAAACGTTCGCGTCCCAACCAACGAGCAGGTTAACCGAGTCGCGCAAGCGGCGGCCGCCAGTGGTGCCTCGTTGGCCGAAGAGGAACGGGTCGAACTGATACTGCGTGTACGCAGGCTCATCCTTGAAGTACGCTGCTTCCGACCGGAGCACGCTGTAAATTTGTGGGATGGCAAAGGTCGTGGTCGCACCAAACACTTGCACCCTGGGGGCGGTGAGGTGGACGTGAACGGGGCTACCGCAGTTGTTTCGATTCGGATCGTTCCCCCGAAATGGAAACCGTGGGTCGAGCGGACAAGGACGGCCGTCATCAAAAGCCTGGAGCGGGATTCCCCGCACGGTGAACAGTTGAGCCGCAGGCAGGTCGAAATAAGTGTTGAGATAGGCCACGCTGAAGGTTGCATCGCCCCAGTTGAAGACGAACCGGGCACCACCGCGGGCGTCGTCGAAGGTGCGCTTCGGACCAAACGTAAACGTGCGCACCTCTGTTCTAGGCGCGCCGAACGATGGCAGAGTCCACGGGGAGCCCGGAGGGATGGAGGGAATGAAGCCGACTTTGTTGTCGATGGCGAGGTATCCTTCGAGAAAGGCGTCGGTGAGCGGTCCGACCGACCCCACTCGGCACTGCGCTCGCAACATGTCGAGGGGGACTCTCCGCTCGTCAAGCGGGATGAGAAAGCCGCCGAAGCTCGAGTCGAGGGGATTGATGTGGTCGAGAAGTTGAAAGACGTCCGACTCTCCCCACGACAGCACCTGCCGGCCCAACCGTAGGAAAAAACGCCCAGAGGAGCCTTCGATGTAAGCTTGGAAGAGCCGCTCGCGATGCGAGGCTACACGACGGAGATGCCGACGGGCGGCAGCGATGTCTGGTGCCGTTTGGTTAATGGCAGGCAGGGGTAGACGCAAAAGAAAGTCCAAAGAGTCCGCGGTTGCATATTCTTTGGGTCCCCAATCGTAAACCCCGTCGTATTCGCCGCGAAAAGTGAGGTGGTAACCCACGTTGCGCAGGCGAAAAGGCAGATCCTTTAACAGGGACAGAGGGCCGACTCCTTCCTGAATCAATCGGTCGAGGCGGTGGTCGAGTTCAGCTTCCGCGAAGAAGCGGTTTTGCCGCAGGTGGCCAGCGGCCGAAAAGGGGAACGTAGCCGAGGTGGAAGGGAAGATTTGGCTCCCTACCCGGTTCGGAATCCCCTGATGGGTATCCTCGGTGCCAATGCGAGCGTTGACATAAGTGCGGACCCCCAATTTGATCGTTCCCTCACGATCGAGGCTCACTGCCCACGCCGGTTGCCCAGTCCCGATCGCGACCAGTAACGCACCGAGCCCCACCCGCCGACCACAACGCGCCATCTCGAGCGACCTCCTCACCCTTGAACCCTCCCGTGTTTTTGTTCCGCAGGGCTTACGGCGAAGCCAAGCCTTCCGTCAAGCACAGGCGAGCCCCAACCCGCCCGCTTCTCGACGATCCACTTTATAAACTATATACAGTAAGAAGAGACAAGTTGACAGTAAAATACCTTTCGTGGCACAAAAGCTTCGATGTCGTCGCGCGTCCTTTCTGGGGCTGTTTACGGAATCGATGCTTTGCTCGTGGAGGTCGAGGTCGAATTCCTGCCCGGATTGCCTCGGCTCGACATTGTTGGGTTGGCCGAGGGACCCGTGCGGGAAAGTAAGGAACGTGTACGCGCCGCTGTGAAGAACAGCGGCTTTCGGGTACCCGGTGCTCGGATCGTGATCAATTTGGCACCAGCCGATGTGAAAAAGGATGGCTCTGCTTACGATCTTCCGATCGCGTTGGGAATTTTGGCCAATCAAGAGGTGTTGCCGAAGGAGCGCCTCGGGCAATACATGGTTCTAGGTGAGCTTTCCTTGGACGGGCGGGTGAAACGTGTCCGCGGGGCCCTTCCGATCGCTGCAGCAGCGCGGCGTTACGGTTTTCGGGGGGTGCTCCTGCCGGCGGAAAACGCGGCAGAGGCAGCGGTGGTCGATGGCATTCAAGCCATCCCGGTGACGAGCCTGGTGGAAACAGTCGGATTTTTGCTGGGGCACGTGAGCATCGATCCCGTGCGGGTCGACCTGGACGCTCTGTTTCGGGAGGCGCAAACACACGAAGTCGACTTCAGTGAGGTTCGTGGACAACTCCATGTCAAGCGCGCGCTCGAAGTGGCGGCGGCCGGGGGCCACAACGTATTGATGGTGGGGCCGCCGGGTTCGGGGAAAACGATGCTAGCAAAGCGAATCCCAACCATTCTTCCACCATTGACCCTGGGCGAGGCTTTGGAGACGTCGCGGGTGCACAGTGTGGTTGGGTTCATGGATGGTCGGGCGTTGATCACTACGCGCCCCTTCCGTTCTCCCCATCACACGATTAGCGACGCAGGCTTGATTGGTGGGGGATCTATTCCGAAGCCCGGCGAAGTGAGCCTTGCGCACAACGGTGTGCTGTTCCTCGACGAGCTCCCCGAATTTCGAAAGAACGTGCTCGAGGTGTTGCGGCAACCCTTGGAAGAACAGCGCATTACCATTTCCCGGGCTCTCGCTTCGATCACTTATCCCGCGCGCTGCATGCTCGTAGCAGCCATGAATCCTTGCCCTTGCGGATTTTTAGGGGATCCCCAGAAAGAGTGCACTTGTTCGCCCCTGCAAATCGAGCGTTACCGGTCGCGGATTTCGGGGCCACTGCTCGATCGAATCGATATCCACATCGAGGTGCCTGCCGTCCAGTTCCGCGACTTGGCGCGATCTCAACCGGCCGAGCCGTCGGCTGCGATTCGTGCGCGGGTGGACCGTGCCCGGGCTCGTCAACTGGAACGATTTCATGGCCGGAAGATCTACTGCAACGCCCAAATGGGTAGCCGGGATTTAGCTCGTTTCTGCCGCCTCGATAGCCAGGGGGAGCAATTACTCGAAACAGCGATGCTCCGCCTAGGATTGAGCGCACGCGCCTACACCCGGGTACTGAAGGTGGCGCGCACGATTGCCGACCTCGAAGGGCTGGATGCCATTCAGGCTTCGCACATTGCCGAGGCCGTTCAGTACCGCTCGCTCGATCGGCCCGTTGCTTGAGGAGAGAAGCCATGGAGTGTTGCTCGGCGGTAAGCTCGCCCCCATTTGCTCCACGGGGTCCGGACGACTGGCGTTGGTGGATTGCGTTGCGAATGGTGCAAGGTGTTGGACCGGTGGTGTATCACTCCTTGCTCCGAGTTTTCCACGAGCCCCGGCAGGTGTTTGCTGCGGGGCTCGATGCGTTGGAATGTTGCGGGCTTCGGCCAGAAGTGGCACGGGCGGTTCATGGCTTCGATCGGTGGGCCGAGGTGGATCGCGATCTCGACCGACTGCAGCGGGCTGGCGCCGTGCTCGTCACCTGGCACGACCTTCACTATCCCTCTCTCTTGCGGCACACGCACGACCCTCCTCCCTTCCTTTACATGCTCGGAGAAATGCATCCTGCTGACACCTTGTCCGTGGCTGTAGTCGGCTCGCGCCACCCAACTGCTTACGGTTTGCGCATGGCAAGAGAGTTAACGGTCGGCCTCGTCCAGTTCGGCTTCACGATCGTCAGCGGGCTCGCCCGTGGAATCGACGCTGCAGCTCATTGGTCGGCCCTGAAGGAAGGAGGCCGTACGATTGCGGTTCTCGGATCCGGAATCGACGTGATTTACCCGCCTGAGCACAGAGCTTTAGCCCGCAAGATCGTCACCCAAGGGGCGCTGTTGAGCGAGTTATCGATGGGAGCGCAGCCGGATGCGGAAAACTTTCCCGCCCGCAACCGAATCATCAGTGGGATGACCCGTGGGACGGTTGTCGTTGAGGCTGCGGAAAAAAGCGGATCGTTGATTACGGCTCACGCAGCCGCGGAGCAGGGCCGGGAAGTCTTTGCCGTGCCCGGGCCAGTGAGCGAACGCTCCAAGGGTACCCACAAGCTGATTCGAAGTGGGGCTAAACTTACCGAGTGTGCGCGAGACGTGATCGAAGAAATCGCGCCACAATTGCTTGCGACCCAAGTAACACCGTCGGTGCGGCAGCGCTCTTTGCCCCTCGAGGCGCGGCCCCTTGTCGAGCTCCTGCGCACACAACCGCTGCACGTTGACGAACTGATTGCTCGCAGTGGGCAGCCGGCGACACAGGTCCTCGCGACACTGCTCGACCTCGAGTTGCAAGGCGTTGTGCAGCAACTGCCCGGCAAATGCTTTGCTTTGGTGGAGAGTGGTTCTGGTTGACGAAGGGGACAAGCCGGCTAGAAGTTACCACCCATGGCCAAAAACTTGGTGATTGTCGAATCGCCCGCAAAGGCGAAAACCCTGCAGAAATACTTGGGGAGCGACTACCAGGTGAAATCCTCGGTGGGTCATATCAAGGACCTGCCGAAGAGCCGGCTCGGTGTGGACGTCGAACATGAGTTCCGCCCGGAGTACGAAGTCATTCACGGCAAGCGCAAGATCCTCAACGAACTACGTCGTGCGGCCAAAGATAAGGAGCAAATTTTCTTGGCCCCTGATCCCGACCGCGAGGGGGAAGCCATTGCCTGGCACATTGCCGAGAGCCTTGGGGTGGATTCGGAGCGAATCCGGCGAGTACTCTTTCACGAGATCACGAAGCGCGCCGTGTTGGAGGCGCTGCAGCATCCGCGCGAGCTTGATCGCAACCTGTACGAGGCGCAGCAAGCGCGGCGCATTCTGGATCGGCTGGTCGGCTACGAAATCAGCCCATTGCTATGGAAGAAAGTCCGGCGTGGTCTTTCGGCTGGGCGAGTGCAGTCGGTGGCTGTTCGCCTCATTGTCGACCGCGAACGAGAAATTCGTCGCTTCAAGCCGCAGGAATACTGGAGCATCACGGCACGGCTCGAAGGGAAACAGCCACCGCCATTTGCCGCGCGGCTCATCAAAATAGGGGAGCGGAAACTCGACCCCGAATCCTTTCGCATCGAGAATGAGACGGCGGCGCAGTCCCTCGTGGAGCGACTGCGAGGAGCAGAGTTCAAGGTTGTACGGGTAGAAAAAAAGGAACGCAGACGCTTTCCGGCGCCACCTTTTACGACCTCCCGGCTGCAACAAGAAGCGGCTCGGAAACTGGGCTTTACGCCAACGCGGACGATGCGCATTGCGCAGCGACTGTACGAGGGCGTGGAGTTGGGCCCGGAGGGGTCGATAGGTTTGATCACGTACATGCGGACCGATTCAACTCGCGTTTCTGCCGAGGCGCAAAACAACGCCCGAACCTGGATTGGCGAGAAGTTCGGTAGCCACTACTTGCCTCCTCAGCCTCCGGTTTACCCGAGCAAAAAGGACGCGCAGGATGCCCACGAGGCTATCCGGCCGACCTCGTTCGAGTATCCGCCGGAAAGAGTGCAACCATACCTCAAACCGGAGGAGTACGCGCTGTACAAGCTGATCTGGGATCGGTTCATCGCAAGCCAAATGTTGCCTGCCGTGTTTGACCGGACCACGGTCGATATTGCGGCTGCCGACACCCTGTTTCGCGCTACGGGCCAGGTGATGAAGTTTGATGGATTCACGCGCGTTTACACCGAGGGCCGCGATGAAGAGCCGCAGAAGACCGACGAAGACGAAGGCGACGCCGAACTCTTGGAGGGGCAGTTGCCTCCGCTCGAGGAAGGGGAGACGCTGAAGTTGTTGGACCTTACGGCGGCGCAACACTTCACCCAGCCGCCTCCACGGTTCACCCAAGCGAGCCTCGTCAAAGAGCTAGAGGAAAAGGGCATTGGGCGTCCGTCCACTTACGCCACCATCGTCGGCACCATTCTCAACCGGGAATACGTGGTCGAGGATAAGTCCAAACGTTTGCGCCCGACGGAGTTGGGCTTTTTGGTGACCGATCTGCTTGTGCAGGCTTTTCCGGACATCTTGAACGTGGAGTTCACCGCCGGGATGGAGGAAGAGTTGGACAAGGTCGAAGAGGGCAAGGAGCGGTGGACGGAAACCCTTCGCCGATTCTACATACCGTTCCGGCGCGACCTGGAGCAGGCCGAGGTGAATATGCGCGACGTAAAAAGCGGGCAGCCCACAGAAGTTCCATGTCCGAGCTGCGGCGCGCAGATGATGTTGCGGTGGGGACGTACGGGGGATTACCTTGCCTGCTCTCGATACCCCGAGTGCAAAACTACCCGTAATTTCGTGCGGGAAGAAGACGGAAGCATTCGCATTGTGGAGCGAGAAACAACGGAAGAGATCTGCCCGCAATGCGGTAAACCGATGGAGGTACGCTACGGCCGATTCGGAAAATTCTTAGGTTGTTCCGGTTACCCTGAGTGTAAAACCGTTTTGCCTTACGAACGCCCGCGCGAGACAGGTGTGCATTGCCCCGACTGTAAGGAAGGTCAAATCTTGGAGAAGCGCTCGCGCGCAGGCAAAACGTTCTTTAGTTGTAGCCGGTATCCACAGTGCCGTTTTGCCACGTGGGATCGCCCGATTCCGGAGCCGTGCCCGGAATGCGGAGCACCCTTTGTCGTCGAGAAAACCACAAAGCGGCAAGGCACGGTTCGCCGTTGTCTCGCGGAAGGATGTTCTTATCGGGAGACGGTGGCCGACGCACTGCAAGAGGTTGGCTGATCCCAGTACGCGGCTTTTCCGTGGCAGTTTCCCTGCCTTGTCTTGCTGCCACGAGCAGATAGAAGCATCTGAGTCAACGAGGTTTCCATGACATCGGTGTCTAAGTTAGGCGCGATTAGAGAGCCGGTCACGATCATCGGTGGCGGCTTAGCTGGCTCCGAAGCCGCCTGGCAATTGGCGCAGCGGGGCATTCATGTGGTCTTGTACGAAATGCGACCACAGCGGCCAACCGAAGCCCATCAGACCGACCGCTTGGCCGAGCTCGTTTGCTCCAACTCGTTCCGGAGTGCGAGCTTGGACACGGCCGTAGGCCTGCTGAAGGAGGAGATGCGTCGGTTGGGCTCGCTCATCTTGGCCGCGGCTGAGCGGACAAGCGTGCCGGCAGGCTCCGCCCTCGCGGTGGATCGTGAACGATTTGCCGAAATCGTTACCGCAGCCATTACCTCCTGCCCCCGAATTACTGTGGTGCGCGAGGAAGTACGCGACATCCCGGAAGGGTTGTGTTTGATCGCAACTGGCCCGCTGACCTCTCCCGCTCTCTCTTATGCATTACAGGAACTCCTTGGGCACAAGTATTTGTACTTCTACGACGCCATCGCGCCGATCGTCACCGCTGACTCCATTGACCGCTCCGTTGTTTTTTCCGCTTCTCGTTACGGCAAGGGTGGCGACGACTACCTGAACTGCCCGATGACCCGGGAGGAGTACTACGCCTTTGTCGACGCAGTGTTGGCAGCCGAAAAAGTGCCGGTTCGCGATTTCGAGCGTTGCGTGTACTTCGAAGGTTGTATGCCAATCGAGGAGATGGCTCGGCGCGGGCGGGATACGCTGGCTTTTGGGCCCATGCGGCCTGTGGGTCTGGTGGATCCCAGAAGCGGGCAGCGCCCTTATGCTGTGGTGCAACTCCGTCAGGACAATGCGGCCGCTACTCTCTACAACATGGTTGGCTTCCAAACGAAGATGACGTATCCAGAGCAGCGGCGCGTTTTCCGTATGATCCCGGGGCTCGAAAAAGCGGAGTTTGTGCGACTCGGCAGCCTGCACCGAAACACCTTCATCAATTCGCCGCGGGTCTTGTCACCTACCTTGCAGCTGCGGCGTCGGCCGACAACGCTCTTGGCCGGCCAGTTGGTCGGGGTGGAGGGTTACGTGGAATCCGCAGCGACCGGCTTGCTCGCTGGTTTGAATATCGCGCGGCTCGTGGCCGGGCTTCCCTGTGTGGTGCCGCCAGCCACGACAGCTCTTGGCTCGCTGCTGGCTTACGTATCCGACCCAAAGAGGCGGGACTTCCAGCCGATGAATGCGAACTACGGCCTTTTTCCTCCGCTCGATGGTAGGGAACGTGGTCGTGAAAAACGGGAACGGCTGGCCAAAAGGGCGCTTCACGACCTGGAGGAATGGATCCATCACAACGGGCTTGCGCCGGTGACGTGTTCCGTGGAACGAATTACGGCGGTCGGGCCGTGAAGGAATAGGCTCCTCAGGGAGCAATGCATGTTAGTCGGAGAGCACATGACTTCGCCTGTGGTGACTGTAACCCCAGAGGCTACAGTGGCCGAGGCGCGCAAGCTGATGCGGGTTCACGACATTCGCCACCTGCCGGTGACGGAACGATCCCGGTTAATCGGCATCGTGGCTCGTAGCGACCTAAACTGGCCGTCGAGCGCGCGCGTTCCAGACGAAACCCCGGTGGCGGAAGTGATGAGCGGAAACGTGATTGCGGTCACCCCGCGCACGACAATGGAAAATGCCGCTAGCCTCATGCTCGCAAACAAAATTGGTGCGTTACCGGTCGTGGACGAGGAAGAACACGTGATTGGCATCCTCACGGCTGCTGACATTCTCTCCGTGTTCCTCGATGTGATGGGGGTGGGTTCCAGGGCGCGCCGAATCGAGATCCGACTGCCGGATCGCCCTGGCGCGCTGGCCCCGGCGGTGCAGTGCATTGGCGAGCTTGGTGTCAACATCGTCAGCGTCGTGTCTGCACGGGAGTTCGAGGGCTGGCGGACACTCGTTCTGCGCTTGGCTACTGACGACCTCGAGCCGGTGCTTACAGCGCTGGCCGACCGAGGAGTGGAGGTCGTATCCACGGGTGAAGGCGACGACTGAATCTTTGCTCCCAAGCTCACCCGATACACGACGCGCACTCGAACATTTTGGCGTCGCGTGGGAACGGCTTTGCAACTTCCTCAACGGGCCAGGAGCAGGTTGGTTCCCGCCGGAACTGTTGCCGTTGCTCCCCGAAATGCTGGCTTCGGCCGCCGATCCCGCAGCGGCTCTGGCGAGCTTAGAGCGTTTGGCTGATCTAGGCGGCACGGAGCAGGCGGAACAGAAGGAAAAGCAATGGTGGGTGGATCTCCTGATTTTGCTCGGAGGTAGTCCGTCGCTGGCCAACTGGCTTGTAGCGCAGGGGCTGGGATGGGTGGGTGTTTTTCAGTCCACGCGGCAAGCCACGAAGGCCACGGCTGCGGAGCACGTGGAGCGATTGGCGGAATTCATTCCGTGCTCGTGGCCGGCCTTTGCCGATGCACTCAGGCACTACCGGCATCGAGAATACCTGCGCATCGCTCTTCATGATTTGCTTGGCAGGTATTCGGTGGAAGATACCTGGCGCGAACTGAGTGAACTCGCCGCCGGAGTCGTGGAGTGCGCTTATCGGTGGGCCCGCCATCGTGTGGAAGAGGATCACGGCAGGCAGCTCGAACCATCATTGACAGGGGCGAGATTTGTCGTTTTGGGCATGGGCAAGCTCGGAGGAAACGAGCTGAATTTCAGTTCTGATATCGACCTGGTGTACTTGTACGAATCTACCGAGGGCCCAAGCCTGGATGACACAGCGGAAACCCTTTCGCCCCGCGCGTATTTTACCCGGTTGGCGGAATGGCTGACGCGAGCGCTGCAGGAGGTGACCGCGTCGGGCTTTGCGTTCCGTGTCGACTTGCGGTTGCGTCCGGACGGAATCAACGGCCCGATCGTGAACTCCGTGTCGAATGCGCTGCTGTATTACGAGTCGTACGGCCAAACTTGGGAACGCACCGCGCTTCTCAAGGCTCGGCCCGTGGCGGGGAATTTGGAGCTCGGGGAACGCTTCCTCATGGACGTGCGCCCGTTTGTATTTCGGCGCTACCTCGACTTTGCCACCCTCGCAGACATGCAACGAATGAAGGCGCAAATTGATGCCGAGCTCAAAAAAAAGGGTGACGACTACAATGTGAAACTCGGCCGCGGCGGCATTCGTGAGATCGAATTTTTGGTGCAAACGCTGCAACTGGTTCATGGCGGGCGGGACGAGCGGGTGCGTTGTCGCTCCACTGTGGAAGCTCTCGAACGCTTGGCCGCCTGCCGGTACTTACCTCGTGCGGATGCGCAGGCACTGATCTCCGCCTACCGTTTCCTGCGAAACGTGGAGCACAAGCTACAAGTTGAGGCGCAGCGCCAAACCCACACCATTCCTGCCGATCCCCTGAAGCAAGACATCCTCGCTCGACGTCTGGGTTACCACGGTGAGAGCCCTCGGGAAGCGTTTTGGAAAGAACTCGGCCAGCATACGGAAAGTGTGCGGCAGGCATTCGAGAAGCTGTTTTTTCAGCCTGCCACGGAGCGACGAGCCCAGGTTGTCGATGCTGAGGAGCGCATTATCCAAGCGCTTGCCGATCGTGAGGAGGCTGTGGGTCTTCTCGGCGCTCTCGGCTTTCGTGATCCGGAGCTCAGTTACGAACACTTGTTGTTCTTGCGCGACGGCCCACCGTCTGCACCTTCGAGCCCGCGGCGGCGGCAGGTTTTGTTCGAGCTCATGCCAAGCTTGTTGGCCACCATGCGCCAGTCTCCCTACCCGGATCTCGCGCTTCAAAACATGGCTAGTTTCATCGCCGCGGTGGGAGCCCGCACGAGTTTCCTCATGCTACTGCGGGAGAACCCGGGCACCATGCGCATGCTGGTCCGAGTGTTCGCCACGAGCCAGTACCTGGCCAATCAGTTCATTCGCCACCCGGAACTCTTGGACTCACTGGTCCGCGCCGACCTCGTTCGCGTGCGCCGTAGCCGCGATGAGTTGTCGGCCGATTTGGCGAGCTTCCTTGACGCAGCCGAGGACTTCGAAGCAAAGCTCGATGCGTTGCGGCGTTTCCGAAACCAGGAATTTTTGCGGATCGGAGTGAACTGTGTCGAGGATTTGCTGACGGAAGAAGAGGTTGGCGAGGAACTGACCACTTTGGCTGACGTGTGCGTGGAGGCAGCGGTGGATGTGGCTGCCAGTGAAACGCGGAGGAAATTTGGACTAACCCGTTTACCCGGACGTCTAGTTATTCTCGGTTTAGGCAAGCTCGGCGCCGGCGAGCTTAACTTCAACTCCGACTTGGACTTAATTTTTGTGTACGATCCCTTCCAGGACGCCGAAGGGGCCGTTACGCCTCACGAGGTCTTCACCTGGTTGGCCCAGCGCCTCATCACGATTTTGCAGGTGCCGACGAAGGAAGGGATCGTTTACCGCATCGACACTCGCTTGCGCCCTTCGGGTCACTCGGGGCCTCTCGTTTCTTCTCTCACGGCATTTCGTCTGTACCACGAGCAGAGTGCACAGGTCTGGGAGCGTCAGGCTCTGATTAAAGCGCGCCCTGTGTCCGGGGAAGAAACTTTGGCTCGAGAAGTTGCGGAAGTGGTGGAAACATTTGTTTACCGTGCGCCGCTACGGCCTGAAGACGTGCGAGAGATTCGCCGCTTGCGGGGGCGGATGGAACGGGAGTTGGCTCGAGAGCGCTCGGATCACATCAATATTAAGACGGGCCGCGGCGGCCTGGTGGACATTGAATTTCTCGTTCAGATGTTGCAGCTTCATTGTGGGTTTACTCAGCCGCGCGTTCGGCAGCGGGCCACGTTGTCGGCGCTGGCCGCGTTAGGGGAGCTGCGGATTTTGCCGGAGACCGATGCGCAGGTACTTGCCTCGGGATACCGATTTTTGCGCCGGCTGGAACAAAGCCTGCGCTTACTGCACGACCGCCCGGTGGAAGATCTCGAACGGCATGATCTAGACCTGGTCGTTGTGGCCCGCCGGCTCGGCTTTGGCCACGCCCCTGATCCGGCGCAAGCACTCTGGCAGGAGTACGTGACGCGGCGCGAGACCATTCGCTGTCTCTATGAGTCTTGGTTCGACCGAGCTGAACGTGGCGAGTTGAAGTGCACTGCGGGATAGCAGCGTACCGACGCAAGTTTTGTTGACTGCCCCGAAACGGTGAGCTAGCGAACTCACCTTCGAGGAGCGGCTGGTGGAGAAAACCCAATACATTTGGCTCGATGGCCAGTTTGTACCATGGGATCAAGCGCAGGTTCATGTGCTCACGCACACGCTCCATTACGGGTTGGGGGTCTTCGAAGGCATCCGTTGCTACGAGGGAACCAAGGGGGGCGCTTGGATCTTTCGTTTGCCGGAGCACATCGAGCGGCTGTTTAGCTCCGCCCATATTCTCGGGATAGAAATCCCGTTCCCCCGTTCGGCCATCGAAGCAGCGTGTGTGGAGTCGATCCGGATCAACCGCTTAAGGGCGGGGTACATTCGTCCGTTGGTCTTCTTAGGGGATGGCGAAATGGGATTGGCCGCTGTTCAGAACCCGGTGCGGGTTGCCATCGCTGTGTGGCCCTGGGGTGCGTATTTGGGCGATGAAGGAGTGCGCCATGGCGTGCGGCTGAAAACCTCGTCTTTTCAAAGGATGCACGTGAATACCTTTATGACCAAGGCCAAAGCTGTGGGGAACTACGTGAACTCCATCTTGGCGGCCATAGAGGCGAGGAAAGCTGGTTACGACGAAGCCATGATGCTCGACACAGAGGGCTTCGTCGCTGAGTGCAGTGGAGAAAACCTCTTTATTGTGAGGAGAGGCGTAGTGAAAACGCCTCCGCTGACATCCGTTCTCGAAGGCATTACTCGCGCTTCGGTGCTGACCTTACTGGATTCCATGGCCGTGCGCTGCGTGGAGGAACGCTTTACTCGCGACGAGGCATACATCGCAGATGAAGTCTTCATGACGGGCACGGCGGCCGAAGTCACTCCCGTTCGGGAAATCGATGGTCGTCTGATCGGTAGTGGAATGCCGGGACCGATTACCCGTGCATTACAGGAGCGTTTTCGTGCGGTGGTGTGTGGCGAGGTGGAGCAGTACCGCCACTGGCTTACCCCTGTGGATTGACCTGTGGCACTTTCGGCGCAATTTGAATTGACACAGCCGGACGATCCGATTATAAGCGCGCTGCCTGGATGTGGGTGGTGCAGAGGAAGAGGAAAGCGCCGTGTGGCGGGCCTTGGCGACGGGGGACGCGACGGAGGTACGGGGAGTGAAGGGTAAACTGAGCCGTTGGGTGGTTCGATGTGCCATCGTCACCGGGGTCCTCTCTGGAAGCTTCCTGCCTGCGTTGTGTGTGCGCGCTGAGGTTACGGTGGAACGTGGAAGTTCCGTTCTGATTTTTCCCAAGGTGATTTCGGACTCCGATGGTTTGCTCACCCGCGGTTATCCGGTGGAAACCATCATCCAAATTTCCAATACCTCGAACTCGTTGGCGTTTGCGCATTGCTTTTACGTCAATGCTGCCCCGCTCGACCCACGGCAGCCCCCAGGTCCCTTTAATCCACCGCAGTGGCAAGAAGTGGACTTTGATATTGTGCTGACCAAGCAGCAGCCGACGTACTGGGTGGTGGGTCAAGGTAGAAGGGTGGATCCGACCGATCCTCAATGTAGCCGCGTTCCGCCGGTGCTCAATTGTCCCAACGCGGGATTCGATCCAGGAGCCATCCCAGCCGTGCCACCGAATTTCCAGGGGCAGCTCGTTTGTATCGAGGTCGATGCGGCGGGCGCGCCGTTGAACGGTAATCGCCTCAAGGGTGAGGCGACCTTGGTTACTCCCGTAACCCGTACGGTTCAGAATGTTACGATGCGTCAGGGCGAGGTAAGCAAATACAACGCAGTGGGAATCGTTGGTCTTAACACGGATACTAACTCCAACGACGGTGACCTCACCCTGTGTCTCGGCGGCCCGCCGCGGCCTGGTTGCCCTAGTGGCGCAGAATACAACGCGTGCCCTGATGCGGTGATCTTGAATCACTTCGCTGACCGTGCCTCGATGCCAGCGTTGCCCGTGAACGACATCCCCAATTCCCGTGTGGATACCGAGGTGACGCTGGTGCCATGCACGCAGGATTTCGAAAACCAGGTGCCGGGGACAGTGGTGGTGCAGTTTCGGGTGACCAATGAGTTCGAAAATCTGTTTTCTGCCAGCACGACCGTAACATGTTGGTCGAACTTCCGCCTGTCAGAGGTGGCTCGGATTTTTGATTTGAGCTTCCTTGGGACGCGATTTGCCCAAACCCGGATGTTCCCTGGTGGCCCAGAGCAGCCTGGGTTCGTTGGCGTTTCGGAAGAGTTTTATAATGACGGACGAGGCATGCTTTCGCGCGCGGCGCTCAACTTGCTCGTAGAAGGGGAGCGTGCTCGCGGAGACATGATCACCATCCCTGAGGTGGCGCCATGAGCCGACATCGAATTTGGGTCACCATCTTGGCTGCGCTAGGGATTGTCGGTTCTGCCGCGGCCCAACAGGTAGCTTCTGACCGAGCTGCTGCCATCCTTGTGTTCCCGAAAGTAGTGGTGGACACGGCCAACAGCGCCGGCCGGGGTCGGTTGGACACCCTCATCCGGATTAGCAACACCCTGAACAAGCCGGTCCGGATGCAATGTTTCTGGGTCAACGCGAACGGTCACTGTTTCAACGCTCCCGGGATCATTTGCGATCCTACGCTGCTGCCGCGGGACAATCGCTGCCCCTCGAACTCGGTGTGCGTGCCCGGTTGGCAGGAAACGGATTTCATCGTGCAGCTCACGGCGCGTCAGCCTGTGGCGTGGCTTGCCTCGATGGGCGCGACGCTTTGCAGTGATACGGCTGATCCGAACCTGCCCTGCTTCCCCATAGGCGGGGCCGGTCGGCCGAGCCCCACGAACAACTTGGAAAGCCGCGTGCCCGCCGTGCAAGAGGACCCGTTTGTCGGGGCGTTGAAGTGCATAGCTGTCGACCAGAACGATGTGCCCATCGAAGATAATGCGCTGAAAGGCGAAGCGTTAATTGTCCGCTCGGACGTGCAAAACAGCTCGAACTTCTTCGATGTGCGTGCCTATAACGCGGTGGGGATTCCGGCTCTTCCGGGCCGGAACAATCGAGACAACGTGTTGGTCTTAGGTGGCAACGGTGCCGAGTACTCGGGATGCCCCAACGTGCTGATCCTCGACCACTTCTTCGACGGGGCAGAGGATCCCGTTACGCGGCAGTCCATCAGCACAACGCTGACGTTGGTTCCTTGCACCGAAGACTTTCTTACGCAGCGGCCAACGGCGATGCCGATTCAGTTCTTGGTGTTCAACGAGTTCGAGCAGCGGTTTTCCACGAGCTTCCGCGACTTCAACTGCTTCCGGGAATTTCGCCTTTCGGAAATCGATACACGTGTGCCCACGTTTTCGATCTTCCACGCTGGGGTTTCGGGTACGCTCACGGGGCAGACCCGGATTCGGGGTGTGGCGAGCAACGATCGCACGCGAGGGCAGACGGTTCTGGGGGTTGCGGAAGAGATTCGGTCTGGTGGGGGAAGCGCTGCGTTCCAGTTGCACATGCAAGGGGCTCGTCCCCAAAGTGACTTCGTTTACCTGCCGATTCAGTGAGAAGGCTATGAAAATCGGCTCTTTTAGCTTGACAAGGTGGAACTGTGCAGATATAAGGCCGACACTCAATCGAGGGGTTCGCCCTGGCGAACACGGTGCGGCGTGATCGAAAGGAGGAGGGTAATGCGTAGGCAGCGAGGGCTAGTTGGGCTCATGGGACTCGCGGCGTTGGTCGGTTGGGGTGTTAATGCCCGATTGGCTGAAGCCCGCGTCACTACGGAGCAGAGCGCATCGATTCTGGTGTTTCCGAAGGTGATTGCCACCGCGAGCCGGGACACGGTAATCCAAATCACGAACACCTCGAACAATATGCGGCATGCGCACTGCTTTTACGTCGATGGATCGCCGGTGAATCCGGAGCTTCCGCCTGGTCCATTCAATCCTCCGCGCTGGGTGGAGACGGACTTCGATATTTGGCTCACTCGCCAGCAGCCAACTCACTGGGTGGTTTCCACTGGTCGGTGGGATGATCCGACAGATGCCTCGTGCCGGGCTGTCGCTTGTAATCCAGGGAACAGCGGTGGCAGCAATGGTACTGCCGATTGCTGTGACGCGGGGTTTGACCCCGGCCGCATTCCCCCGATGGGGCCGAACTTCACGGGAGAGCTGAAGTGTATTGAGGTCGATGCATCTGGCTTCCCCGTGCCGGGCAACTCATTGAAGGGGGAGGCGACCTTGGTCGACCGCGATGCTGGTTCGAGCTTCGATGTCTCGAAGTACAACGCGATTGGACTCAAAGGCTTTGACACCAACAATATGGATGGTGTGCTTTGCTTGGGTGGTGGAGTCAATGCTTCCTGCCCGTCCGGTGCGGAGTACGAGGCATGCCCACAAACATGGATCCTCGATACGCCGTCGATTGGTGCCGAGAACCCTGTGCTCGGAGAGGGTAGTCGTGCCTCGGTTGAGCTCACAGTGGTTCCGTGTTCCCAAAACTTCGAGACCCAAGAACTAACGTCGGTTACTCTTCAGTTTGCGATCACGAACGAGTACGAGCAGACCTTTTCGGCTTCCACAACCGTTACCTGTTGGGCGACTTGGGCGCTCGATGACATCAATCCGATCTTTGACGTAAACGCCGTGGGTGGGAACGTACTGCAAACGCGTATTCGAGCTGCCGCGGGAACACCACGTGGGATTATGGCGGTGGTGGAGGAAACTGTGTCGGCACCGGGCTTAGGCCGAGCGCGAGTTGCCCACAACCCGCATAACAGTTTTGCTGATCAGTCGGGGCAAGACCTGATCGTGATTCCGGCTGACCAGATCCAGGCCCCGTAAGGGTGCGGTGTCATGCGAGGACAAAGGCTACGTCCTAGGAATGGGGAAAGGAGAATGACGATGCGACAGGTGCGATGGGCTGGCTGGACAGTGGCTGTCGCCGCGGCACTGTGCGTTGGGCCAGGATCGGCCGTTCAGGCGGATATCGCCTCGGATAAGCCGGCCGCGGTTGTGGTTTACCCAAAGGTTCAAGTGACGAGCGCGAACGGCGTTGATACAACAATCCGCTTAGCGAACACCAACACGACCAATCCGATTCAGGTGCATTGTTACTACATCAACGCCAGCTCGTATTGTGTGGGCGGGACGAATGCTGGTAGAAACTGCACACTAAGCCCGACAGTGTGTACCGGTGGGGGCATCTGCTTACCAAGCTGGCAGGAGACGGACTTCCGAATCGTACTCACGGCTGGGCAACCAATCGAGTGGGTGGCTTCGGAAGGGCTTTCTGATTCCGACCTGCCACTGCCTCGGGGTGTTTGCGTGAGAAACCCGACGCGACGGTGTGGCTCGGACGCCGACTGTAACCCATTTCCCGGAGGCACGTGTACGCAAAGCAACGCCGGGACTCGCATCCCGCCTGTTCCCGACGATCCGTTCGTTGGAGAGCTCCGTTGCATTGCGATCGATCCGCAAGGGAATCCCATTCCCCGCAATGACCTTAAGGGCGAGGGGCAGGTGGTTACTGTGGGGCAATCGTCGATTGATATCGCGGGGTACAACGCCATTGGTATCCAGGCGACGGGAGCGTCGGATGGAGTTTCGAATCAGCTCACGCTGGGGCCTGGCCGTAGCGGCGAGTACAACGGGTGCCCAAACTACCTGATTGTGAACCATTTCTTCGACGGAGCGGCGAACCCTGTTCCGGGTACCGACGCAACGATCTCCACGAACCTGGTATTGGTTCCTTGCTCCACCGACTATTTGCGGCAGATCCCGGGTTTGGCGGTGGCACAATACTTGGTGTTCAACGAGTTCGAGCAGCGGTTTTCCACGAGCCGCGCGGTGCGCTGCTACCAGGATATTCCGCTTAGCCGGATCGATACGGCTAACAGCAGTCGTTCGATTTGGAATGTGAGCGTTGCCGGGACGCTTACCGGTCAAACTCGCGTGAACCCGATTGGGGTACCGTCAAGCAATCCACCATCGATCCCGAGTGGGTTGCTGGGTATTGCGGTGGAGACTCATACCGGCAACGTGACCAAGAGTGCTGCGTTCAACGTACACATGGCGGGAGATCGTGATCAGGCGGATGTCATGATCATTCCGTAAGAGCGAAACGACGCCCGAAGGTAGGGCCGGCCGCGGGTGTCCGTGGCCGGCCTTTTTTTCATCTAGCCCGGAAGTTGGCGGAACACGAAGTCGATAACGGCGGCTTCGATTCGCGTGCCGTGGAGGCGATTATATTCCTGAATGCCGGTCGGACTGGTGACGTTGACCTCGGTCAGATACCCGCCAATGACGTCGATGCCAACGAAATACAGTCCATCAGCCCTCAAGCGCGGCGCGAGGGTGCTAACGATCTCGTGGTCTCGCGGGGTAATCTCTGTGGCAACGACGGTGCCACCAGCGTGAATGTTGCCGCGGTGTTCGTCGGGGCGAGGCACGCGAAGGATGGCGCCGATGGGTTCGCCGTCGAGAAGGAGAATACGTTTATCGCCTTGGCGAGCTTCCGGTAGGTAGCGTTGCACCATCAGATAGCGGTGACCCTCTTGCGTCATAAGCTCCAGGAGAGCGTTGAGGTTACGGTCACTCGCTGCCGCCAAAAAGACACCTGAACCGCCACAGCAATCGAGTGGTTTGATGATCGCGGTTCCTCCCTGCTCGCGGATAAACTCCTTGATTCTTTGGATATCGGAAGTGACCATCGTGGGGGGAATCAACGTTGGGAAGTACAGGGCGTAAAGCTTTTCGTTCGCCTCACGAAGACCTCGCGGGTTGTTGAGAACGAAGGTGCGCTCGGGGTTCACGAGGCTCAACAGGTACGTGGCGAAGAGGTAACTTTGATCGAACGGCGGATCCTTGCGCATGAAAACGGCGTCGTAAAAGTGGAGTGGTTCCACGCGTTCTTCGAAGCGGCGGAAAGGTTCTCCTTCGCGACTTACGATCGTGCGACGAGCTTGCGCGTACGCGTCCGACCCGCGGGCGAACAATTGTTCGACCGTGCACGTGTACACGTCCACACCCCGTGCTTGCGCTTCGAGCATAAAGACGAATGTCGTGTCGCGGTCAGGCAGAATCCGCTCCAGGGGATCCATTACGAAGAGGAATCGTCGGGTCATACAAAACGATCGTACGCGGGCACGGCGTTGCGCGCAACTAGACGACCTCGGCGGTCGCGGTCTGCCGCAGGTCGCCCCAGAGAAACTGAACCAAAGTCAATGCTGCTACCACGGCAGTTTCCGTGCGTAGCACGCGTGGACCTAGGCGCACTGGCAAGAACCCGCCAGTCTCGAGGACTCGGAGTTCATCCGGTGCAAAACCGCCCTCGGGACCGATGACAACTGTTACCCCTGCTGGCTTGGGCACGCTCCACGGGAGACCTTTCTCCCCGTCTGGCATCGTTGCCGAGGGGTGCAACACCAGGCCTAGAGACGGTCTCTCGAGGGGCAGAAGGGCCTCCACCGAAGGGACGCTCACGAGCGTCGGCACGCGACTGCGTTGGCACTGTTTCGTGGCTTCCAGCACAATTCTTTTCCACCGCTCGAGTCGGCGCTGCTGGTCGTACGCGCGCCCACGTTTCGAGCCGAACACAACGATGCGGCTTGCGCCGAGTTCGGTTGCCTTCTCTAAGGCGTAGGTCATGCGCTCCTCCCGAACTGGCGCAACGGCTAGGGTGATGTCCAAGGGTGACTCGCTCTGACCCGACAGGGCCTGTACGATGCGGATTTCCGCCTCGCGCGGGCCAACCCGCTGTAAGACACCAAGTAACTCCGTACCTTTCCCATCGATGACCCGCACGTTGTCGCCCACGCGGAGCCGACGCACGCGCAAGTGGTGATACTCCTCGCCATCGATGACGATGCTCGCACCACTTCGCAGGGTTGCGGAAGGAGCAAAAAAAGTGGGCAAGCTCATGGGCGTTTTTTGCGAAACCACAAGGCGACCCAGGTTTCGCGTTCCCACCGCTGCTCGACCGTAAACCCGAGCTGCGCATAAGCGCTGCAAATGCTGGGTTCGTCGGAAACGAGAAACCCAGAGCAAATAAAGCTGCCAAGGGGCTCGAGGTGCAAATGAATTTTGTGGGCAAGCTCTTCCAAAGCATTGCGGTACAAGTTGGCCACGATGCAGTCGTAGGCGACTCCGCTGGCTTCCCAAGACTCTGCCACTTGGACGACTGCGGCAACTTCATTGCGCAGGGCGTTTGTTCGGGCGATGGCAAGAGCGTCCGGATCGATATCGACTGCGTGCACGCGGGGGACACCAAGCTTTGCCAAGGCAATGGCCAGAATCCCGGAGCCCGTGCCAAGGTCGAGAGCGTAGTTGGTTCGACCCTGTGTCACCGCGCGTTCGATCAGTTCCAGGCACCCGAGTGTACTGGGGTGATGGCCAGTGCCGAAAGCCATGCCCGGCTCGATCACGAGCGCAATCCGCCCTGGGGGTTTCTCCGAGACCCACGGCGGTTGGATCCAAAGTCGCTCGCCAACCGCCAGGGGCGAGAACCACTGTTTCCACGACTCGCCCCAGTTCTCCTCGCTCATTTGGTGCACGGTGAGCTGGTGATGCTTGGAACTCACCGCACGCAAGTATCGTTGAACCGCCCGTAGGAGAGCTTGGCGATGAATGCGCTCTTCGGGGAAGTAGGCGCGCAAGGTCACAGCTTGGTTGGCTTCTTCCATTTCAATACCGCCGGAGCCTAATTCGAAAAGGAAAGAGGAAAAAGGGTCGGCCAACTCTGGACTCACGGTTGCTTCGAGTTCGAGCCACCTTCGCATGGAATAACTTTCCTTTTTGCAAAAGCCGATTGGACGCTCAACGACGTTGTGGTTGGCTTTCAGCGCTCGAAAGAGTAAACGCTTCGCCATGATGCCGAATTGTCTTTGCATTGCGCACCGCGGGGCGTCGGGACATGCGCCGGAGCACACACGCGCGGCCTTCGAGCTGGCGTTGGAAATGGGTGCGCAGATGATCGAGCTCGATGTCCAACTGAGTGCCGACGATGCGCTGGTCGTGTTCCACGACGCCGACGTGAGCCGCACGACCAATGGCTCGGGAAAAGTGCGGGAACTCTCTCTCGAACAACTGCGGACTCTTGACGCCGGAAGCTGGTTCGATGCGCGCTTTACAGGGGAGCGAATTCTTACGCTGGAAGAAGTGCTGGAATTGGTGGCTGGCCGGGTTGCCCTGAATGTTGAGATCAAATCGCCCCGGGAGGACGGCAGCATTCTCATTCCCAAACTGATCGCGGCGCTGGAGCATTTCGGAGTGTTGGCGACCACCATAATTTCGTCGTTTGATTGGTGGCTCCTGGGCGATGTAAGAGCGGCGAACGACCAGGTGCGCTTGGGGTTACTGTGGAGCGATCCTCTGATCCCGTGGCCGTGGGACCGCGCCCTCAAGCTGCAGGCGGCCCACCTACACCCTCTTTGGGCCGTCGCCAGTCGCGACCGCGTTGATGAAGCGCATGCTCATGGGATGTGGGTGAATGCGTGGACGGTCAACGATCTGCCCACGATGGCAGAACTCATCCAGATGGGCGTAGATGGGATCATTACCGACTACCCCGATCGCTTGCTCCAACTGTTGCGGGGTTGATTGTATGGGTCCGCTTGACTACCGTCGCGTGTTCCGTGTCACAACCAGGGAACACGAGAAGAGTTTCGAGGAAAGGGGGTGAGTCTGTTTGGCAGGTGTGCGGGTAAAAGAAAACGAACCGCTCGATAGCGCCATTCGCAGATTCAAAAAGCAGTGCGAAAAAGCCGGAATTTTGGCTGAACTCCGTAAGCGCGAACACTACGAGAAGCCAAGTGTACGGAGGAAGAAAAAGGAATTGGCGGCCAAAAAGCGTTACCTACGCCGTATGGCGCGGGCAGCGGGCTTGTGAGGCAAGCCCGTTTGTGAGAAGTCTGTAGGGTCAAATGCCACAGCTAACGTGGGACATTGCGATCATGGCATTCTTGGCCCTGGCTAGTCTGCGGGGCTTTTGGCGTGGTGTGTGCCGCGAGTTGGGTTCGCTGTTCGGGTGCCTTGCGGGCATTGTCATTGGGTGGAGGAGTGCCATGCCCCTGGCAGAGTTTCTAAGGGCCGGAGGCGCTGCCACGGAGCTCGATGCGGCACTGATTTTTTCTCTCGTTTTTGTGGGGATGTGGGGACTGGGAGGGTTCTTTGGTTGGGTCGGGGAAAAACTCTTCCGTTCCCCCGCAGCCGCTTGGGTCAGCGGAGCAGGCGGCTTAGTGGTGGGGGCAGCCAAGGGTGCGGTCATCGCCGGCGCAACGTTGGTTTTTGTCCAGTTGTTCGTGCCGCAAGCCGCGGGCCAGTTGGAGCAGGCAGCCCTGTCACGGTGGCTCACACACAACACGACAGTAGCCGTAACGTGGCTCGTGCAACGACAAATGGAGCCTTAAGACGCTGGCCATGACGGGGTTTGTGGCGGATGGTACCCTCGAGGAAATTCAGCGGCGCGTTCCGATCTTAGACATAGTTTCCACCTACGTCAGTCTAAAAAGGCAAGGGCGCAATTACGTCGGTTTGTGCCCGTTTCATGCGGAAAAGACCCCATCGTTCTCGGTGAGCCCAGAAAAGGGGCTGTTTCATTGCTTTGGCTGCGGGGCAGGGGGCAACGTCTTCACCTTTCTCATGCGCGTGGAGGGATTGGACTTCCGCACCGCGGTGGAACGGTTGGCGGAGAAAGCCGGTGTGACCCTTACGGGATCCGCTTCCTCTCCTCGCCGGCACACCCGGGAGCGCGCATACGAACTACACCGTGTGGCAGCAGAGTATTTCGCTGGTGCGCTTCGGGGACCCGAAGGCGCTTTGGCACGGGCTTACCTGGAACATCGGGGAGTGTCTGCGGACACCGCCGAACGTTTTCACATTGGCTTTTGCCCCGCAGGTTCGGGCTTGCAGCAGGCGCTGGCTAGGCGCGGTGTTAGTCCGGTCGAAGCGCAGCGGTGGGGATTGCTAGGTACCCGCCAGGGCGGTGGGCTCTACGCCCGACTTGGTGGACGGCTGGTGTTCCCCATTCGCAATCCGGCGGGCAACATCGTCGGCTTTGCTGGGCGATCCTTAGGGGAACAGTTACCCAAGTACGTGAACTCTCCGGAGTCCGAGATCTTCCGCAAAGGGGAGCTGCTGTTCGGACTCTACGAGGCTCGGCAGGCCATTCAACACACGCGCCAGGTGGTCGTCGTGGAAGGTTACCTCGATGTCCTAGCACTCGCTCAAGCGGGAATGAGCCAGGTCGTGGCCACGATGGGTACTGCTCTCGGTGAGCGGCAACTCGAAACGTTGCAGCGTATGGCTGAGGAAGTCTTCGTGTGTTTTGACGCAGACGAAGCCGGTTGGCGCGCGGCCGAACGTGCCTTTGCCGTGGGGGCCAAGGTCGGGGTGTGGATGCGGGGGATCTTTCTGCCGCCGGGCGAGGACCCGGACTCGTTCGTCCGTGGCAAAGGAATCAGCGCCATGGAAAAAGCGATGAAACATGCGATCCCTTTGGCTGACTTCTATTTCGAGCGGAAAGCACCCCCGTCGGGAGCGCCCCTACCTGTCAAGGCCCGCGCGGCAAGAGAGGTGGCCGCAGTCTTGTCTCTCGTGCGCGACCCGGTGATGGCGCGATTGCTGACGCAAAGAGCAGCCACTTACCTCGGGGTGGAGGAACATCTCCTCCAAAGCTCGCCACCAGCTCACGGCACATCGCCGTCAGCAACGCAGCCCCAAGCTGCATCCAATTGGGCTCATCCGGAGGAAACGCTGTTGCTTGCAGCCATGGTGGTCAACCGGCAAGTTGCCCAGCGAATGGCACCAGAGTTAGGGTCGTCTCCCTTTGTAACCCCGGGTGCCAACGAACTCGCCCAGCGGATTGTCGCTGCTTGGCAGGGTGCTTCCGAACCAGTGGCCTTTGTTGCGGAGCTGCCCGAGGAATTGCAGGCTATCGTCAGTGCCCATCTGCTAGGAGGTGGCCCCTTGGCAGGTGTGGATGTAATCCAAGTGGCTAGCGATTGTGTCGCCAAGTTGCGTCGGCGTCAGCAGCGCCTCCGCTTGGAGCAACTGCGCAGGGAACTCCGTGCTGCCGAACACAAAGGAGACCGCACCAAGATTTTGGAGTTACAACGGGAGCTGCAAGAATTGCGGCAACTTTCGCAGACATGAGGCGAGGCCATGCAAGAGCGATTGCGGCGAGGTAAGCTAGTTGCGAACTCTTCCCGGGATCACCGGGAGAAGGAAGGGCCCATAGCTCAGATGGTTAGAGCCGCCGGCTCATAACCGGTAGGTCCCAGGTTCGAGTCCTGGTGGGCCCATGAAATGGTCACGGTAGTGAAAATCTCAGATCAAGGAAGGAAAACAATATGCCGGTGGAATCGGCTCTCGCGCAGCTAGCGGCTTTGCAGAACTTGGATCGGCAGATGCGCGAGAAGATGGAGCAACTCGAGACCCTGCGTGCACGCTTGAACGAGTGGCGCGCACGGCTCGACACCAGGCGGCAGTCGGTATCTGCGTTGCGCGAAGAGTTACAGTCGCTCGACGGAAAACGGCGGGAGCTCGAGCGACGGTTGTCGGAAGAGGATGCGAAGATGCGCGATCGGCGCATGCGCTTACAGCGCATTCGAAACGAGCGCGAGGTGCAAGCTTTGCAACGCGAAATCGAGCTCGGCAAGCAAGCGAATCAGCAACTCGAATCGGATCTGCTGCAGGTTCTCGAGGCTCTGGAACAGTTGCAAGCGCAGCTCAAGGCAGCAGAGGAAGATCAAAAGGCACTGGAAAACGAGTTTCGCGAGGACAGCGCACGGCATGAGAAGGAGCTCGATGAGCTGGCGCAGGATGTGGAGCGGATTCGGCGCGAGCGAGATCGTTTGGCGGCTGCCATCGATGCAAACTTGCTGCGCCGCTACGAGCAAATCTTTGAGCGGCGCGAAGGTTTGGCCGTGGTGGAAATTCAGGAACCGATTTGTACGGGTTGCCACATGAACCTTTCTCCCCAGTTCTTCATTGAACTGCAGCGTGGGGATGAGATTCGGCTTTGTCCCAACTGCCATCGGATTTTGTACTTCCGCGTGGACCGAGGTGGTCGCGACGCGTAAAAGCCGCTATATGGGTCGTCACGGAGAGGGCCGGGCGGCCGCTCGGGTGAGAAATGACCCGGGAGGAAAGTCCGGACTCCATAGGGCAAGGTGGCCGCTAACGGCGGCCTCGAGCGATCGAGGGAAAGTGCCACAGAAAAGAGACGACCAGCAAGCCAAGCTTGCCGGAAACGGTGAAAACGGTGCGTCAGCGCACCAGCATTCGTGGTGACACGGGTGCTCGGCAAACCCCACCTGGAGCAAGACCAAAGAGAGGGCGCGTGGCCCGCGCAGGCCCTCCGGTGCGTCGCTCGAGGCGGTTGGCAACAACCGTCCCAGAGGAATGGCCGCCACCCAGCCCGAACGGGCGGGAACAGAATCCGGCTTACAGGCCCTCTCCGTTTCTCCGTCCGAAACTTTACCACTAGCGCCGAGCGTGGGTGGGAATAATTCTTCCAGCGCATGGGTAGCGCCGCGTACGCCGCGGATGGCGGCGTGACAACTTCCTAGTGCGGTCACTCCACGCCTAGGCCTTGGGATAACCAGCCCCAAAGGTTGTCGGCGCACCGCCGGTCCGCCACTCCGCTGAGTTTGGCGGGGCGTCCCCCTGAGGCCAAGAGACCCTGGCCCCAGCCCTAGGGAACCTTTGAAAGCAGTTTTTTTAACTCTGCGTTGACTAGGGGTCGCCAGTTGGTGTACAGGGGCGGCCATTGGATTAAAGTGGTAGAAAGTGGCATGTAGGGCCATTGGGTGGGCGATGTTTCGGGGCACTTTTGAGCATACGGTGGATGAGAAAGGTCGAGTGAGCGTGCCCGCACGTTTCCGCGCGTACTTGGAGTACGTGGAAGATAGGCGAGTCGTCGTCACCAACTTCCAGATTGACGGGGTTCCGTGCCTGGACGTTTACCCGCTTTTGGAGTGGCTCAAGCTCGAAGAGCAACTGCGAGCCAAGCCGCAATTCGATCCGGGAGTACTGAGGTTTGTAATGTACTACGTCGGCAGCGCACACGATTGCGAGATCGACGGGCAGGGCCGGATCTTCCTACCGCCCACGTTGCGCGAATACGCAGGGCTCAAGCGACACGTGGTCTTTGCCTCTGCCATCCACAAATTCCGCATCTGGGATCGCGACAACTGGCGCAAGGTTCACGCTGCGGCGAGCGAGGTAACAAAGCAACCCGAGCTGTTGCAGCAGCTGGGGGTTTGAGATGGCGGAGCACGTCGTTCTGAGAAACCGAGTTTTACCGGTGAGCGAACCGGTCCGTTCTTCGCGCCCGAAGACAATGGCCTTGCGCGATCTAGCCGAGCGGCGCGTGCTTTTGCGCATGGTTGTTACCTTAGCTGTTGCCGCAGCGGTTGTTGGGGGAACCAACGTTGCTCTTCGATTACGCGTTGCCGAACTTGGCTATCGGCTTGCGGCAACGCAGGAAGCCATCGAGCGTCTCGAGCTCGAGCACAGGGAACTTCGAGCCCGCGTGGCGCTGAGCGACGACCCCGAACGGCTCTTACACCTTGCGCGGGTTCGGTTAGGTCTTTTTCCCCCCGCGCAGAGTCAAAAGGTTGTGCTGCCGTGAGCTCCTTCGTGCGCTTGACTGATTCACGCCTTCGCCTGGTCAGTGGTTTGGTTATTCTTTTGTTTGGTGCGTGCTTTGCCCGTGCTGCGTACCTTTCTGTGTGGCAAGCAGAATTTCTTCGCGGCCGTGCTCGCCAGCAACACACGCAGCGGGTCGCGGCTCCGGCGGAGCGCGGCCCAATTGTCGACCGGAACGGCCAACTGCTCGCGTTGACGCTGGAGGCCAGCGATGTTTTCTTACGCCCGGCCGAGTTCGATCCTGAAGGGGCCGCTCTACTGGCGCAGGCGCTGGGGATCCCCGTGGACCTCGTGCGCCAGCGTTTGTCTTCTTCTTCGCCTTTTGTTTGGCTCAAGCGGAACGTGCCCCGCGCGGAAGCGGAAAAAGTTGCCGCACTTCGTTTGCGGGGCGTTGGGCTGCAGGAAACCCGGCGCCGAGTCTACCCTATGGGGTCTTTGGCCGGACAGGTGCTCGGAACGGTGGACGTCGATCTTCGCGGCTTGAGCGGGGTCGAAGCCGCTTACGATCGATTTTTGCGGTTTAGCAGGGGCTTCGGGCTGGTCGAGCGAGACGCTCGCGGACAAAGGTTGCGGAGAGGTGGCGAAGGTGGCGTCAGCATTCGCGACGGGGCTCGGCTGGAACTGACCATTGATGTGAACCTACAACGCGCCACGGAGGCGCACTTGGCAGAGGCTGTAGAACGAACACGCGCGCTCCAAGGCCTGGCGATCGTGCTAGACCCACGAACGGGCGAAGTGCTCGCTTTAGCGCATTACCCCTGGTTCGACCCAAACGACCGCAGCAGCGCAGCGCGCGCGAATGCCCGGATCCGTGCCGTGACCGACCCCTTCGAACCCGGCTCTACCTTCAAGGGATTTGTCGTGGCCGCCGGGCTGGAACACAAGGTGGTCAGCCGTGACGAGCGTCTGTACTGCGAAGGCGGTCGGTACAGGGTCGGCAATCGCGTCGTTCGCGATCACGACGGCTATGGCTGGCTGTCGGTGGCTGATGTCATGCGCCACTCGAGCAACATTTGCACCGCCAAAATCGGTGAACGGCTTGGCGCGGAGCGCCTCTATGAGGCTTTAACGCGGTTCGGTTTCGACCGAATTACCGGTATCGATCTTCCCGGAGAAAAGGCCTATCCATTGCGCCCCTGGTCTCGATGGGCACGCATCCACTTGGTAACGACCAGTTTCGGCCAGGGAGTTGCGGTGACGCCCATGCAACTGGCTGCAGCGTATGCTGCCCTGGCCAACGGCGGTACGCTGGTGCGGCCTTATGTCGTACGCCGAGTGGTTGCAGACGATGGTGCCGTCCTGTTCGAAAACCAGCCGCACGTCGTGGGCCAGGCCGTGAGCCCGCAAGTGGCCGCTATTGTCTCGGAGCTGCTCGAGGGAGTCGTACAATCCGGGACTGGAACGAAAGCACAGATCCAAGGGCTTCGGGTTGCCGGCAAAACAGGTACGGCGCAAAAGGTTGAGATCGGCACCGGCCGGTACTCCCCGCGCGATCGCATTGCTTCGTTTGCCGGGTACTTCCCGGTCGAGGCCCCACGGTTTGTCGTAGTCGTCGTGATCGATACCCCGCGAACGATGACATATGGTGGCTTAGTTGCTGCGCCCGTCTTCCACGAAATCGGTGAGTTTGTTGCCGATCAATTCGGCTTGAGATTGGCCGCGGCAGCCCCGCTTCCCCCGCCCGTGCTTCCGAGCAGCTCTCCCTCCCTGCGGACAGCGAAATGGGCGGGGGAGGCGGTTTTCTTGGGAATGCCGAGCTTCCTCGGGCTCAGCCTTCGGGAAGCGTTCCAGCACGCGCGGCGCGCCGGGTGGGAAGTAGAGATAAACGGATGGGGGTATGTGATCGCACAAGATCCGCCCCCGGGAACTTTAGCAGCACCAGAGAGAAAATTGCGGTTGACGTTGGCGCCCCCGCTGGGGTGACGTATGTTCAATACAGTTGTCGAAAAGGCTGAGCTTGTCGCCGAAATGGAGTGGACCATCGGAGAAGTCGTGGACGCCACCAACGGCACGACTCTACTGGCGAGAGACCAGGTCATTCGCGACGTCTGCACCGACTCACGGCGGGTATCGCAGGGTGCGTTGTTCTTCGCCTTAAAGGGCGAACGCTACGACGGGCACGCGTTCGTGGACCAGGCTTTGGCCAGTGGCGCTGCGGGGGCTGTGGTGAGCATGGTTCCCCCTGGTGTTGCACCCGAGAAGTGTATCGTGGTGGATGATACCCTGCGCTCGCTGGGTGACTTGGCGGCTTGGACGCGTCGCCGTGAGGGTTGGCGTGTTGTCGGCCTGACTGGCTCTTCGGGTAAGACCACAACGAAAGAGCTGATTGCCTCCGTGTGCGCGCAAGCGCGGGGAGAAAACAAAGTTTTGAAAACGAAAGAAAACTGGAACAACCTCGTGGGTTTGCCCCTAACGATTTTCTCCGCTCGCGGGGAAGAAGAAATTGCCGTGCTGGAGATGGGCATGAATCGGTTTGGCGAAATCCGGCGACTGACCGAGATCGCTCAGCCGGATATCGGGCTCATCACGAATATCGGCTTGGCCCACGCTGGAGGCGTGGGTGGCACCCAAGAAGGGGTGGCCCGCGCTAAAGGAGAAATCATCGAAGCACTGAAGCCCGAGGCCACCTTCATCGCCAATGTCGAAGACGAGTGGGTTTGTCGACTAGTGCAACGCTTCCGTGGGCCAAAGATTACCTTCGGAGCGGGCGGTGATGTTCAGGCTCACTGGGTGCGCGACTTGGGACTGGGCGGGGTCGTGTTCGAACTCGATTTGGCGGGTCAACGGGCAACAGTGCGTTTGCGGCTGGTGGGGGTTCACAACGTTAGCAATGCCTTGGCGGCGGCTGCCGTCGGGCTTGCTCTAGGCTTTCGTGTTGAGGCGATCGCAGCCGGTCTGGAGTGTGTGGACGTGGTGGCCGGAAGGATGGAAGTGGTGCGGTTGCGGAATGGGGTGACCGTGCTCGACGACGCCTACAACGCGAATCCGTCCAGCGTGGAGGCCGCCCTGAAGGTGCTTCGGCGCTTTTCAGGGCGGCCGCTGGTGGTGTTGGGTGAGATGTTGGAGCTGGGCGGCGAGAGTCAACGCGCTCATCGCCTCGTCGGTGAGCGCGTTGCTGCTCTCGATGTAGCAGCGCTGATTTTGATCGGCGAAGAGACCGAAGCCACTGCCGCGGCGGCCGAGCAGGCCGGTTTGCCGGGCGAGCGGATTTACCGTTGTCGGAGCTGCGCCGAGGCCGCCGAAGCGGTCTTGCGGCTCTGGTCTCGCGGGGACGTCGTGCTGGTGAAAGGTTCTCATAATTTGCATATGGAAGAGGTGGTACGCATACTCGTTACAGCCGGGAACTCTCACTGATGCTGTATCACCTTCTCTACCCGCTGCACACTTCGATCTCCGCATTCAATGTATTTCGCTACATCACCTTTCGCTCGTTGGTTGCTGCATTGCTGGCCTTGGCCATTTCGTTTCTTCTGGGGCCTTGGCTGATTCAGCGACTCCGAAAAAACCAGATCGGGCAAACCATTCGTCCCGATGGGCCCGAAAGACACCTCAGTAAGGCTGGCACTCCCACCATGGGTGGAACCTTGATTTTGTTTTCCTTGCTGAGCGCCACGTTGCTCCTTTGCGATTTGACCAATTTTTATGTTTGGCTCCTGGTAGGCGTAACGGCCGCCTTTGGCGCGATTGGATTTGTCGATGACTATCAGAAAATCCGCCGTGGCAACGGACGGGGGTTGACCGGCCGCCAAAAACTCTTGGCGCAATTTCTGGTTGCCGGTGTGGCGGCCCTGCTTCTCTACCTCAAACCAGGCTTTTCCACAGAGCTTTATGTGCCGTTTTTTAAAAACATCCATCCAGAGCTCGGTTGGTTTTACGTGCCATTTGGCATGGTCGTGATTGTGGGGGCGTCGAATGCAGTGAACCTGACCGATGGCTTGGACGGGTTGGCCATTGGTCCGGTCATGACCACGGCTTTCACGTACGGCATCTTTGCCTACCTTGCTGGAAGCCCGCGGCTGGCAGATTACCTGCAAATTCCGCACGTCGGCGGTGCAGCGGAACTGGCCGTGTTTTGCGCTGCCTTGATTTGCGCTGGGTTGGGGTTTCTCTGGTTCAATGCGTACCCAGCAAAAATGTTCATGGGAGATGTTGGTTCCCTCCCCCTGGGGGCGGCACTGGCCACGGTTGCCCTCGTTACCAAGCAAGAAATCGTGCTCGTGGTTGCCGGGGCTGTTTTCGTAGCGGAGGCGCTGTCGGTGATCTTTCAGGTGGCCTCGTACAAAATCCGCCGGAAGCGGATTTTCCGAATGGCGCCGATTCACCACCACTTCGAACTCCTCGGATGGCCCGAGCCGCAGATCATCGTGCGGTTTTGGATTGTGTCCGTGGTGGCGGCGCTTCTCGCGTTGAGTACCCTCAAACTGCGATGAGTGGGGCGTTGGAGGCTAAACGCGTACTGGTTTTAGGTGCGGGTCGGACCGGCGTTGCTGTGGCTCGCTTTCTTTGCGCTCGCCAAGTACGGGTTGTGCTGGCTGACCGTGAGCCAGCGAAAATCCTCAAGAGTGACCTCCCATCCGCAGTAACAGTCTGCACCGAAGAGTCCGGTGCCCAACAAGTGGCAGAGGTCGACTTAGTAGTTACCAGCCCGGGCGTGCCGCCAACGAACTTGGTCCTGCAACGTGCACGCGAGCTGCACGTGCCAATTTGGAGCGAGATCGAACTGGCGGCTCGGCATCTAAAGGTCCCCATTGTGGCCGTCACAGGTACGAACGGCAAAAGCACGACCACGGTACTCATCGGCGAGATTTGCCGCCAAGCCGGAAAGAACGCCTTTGTTGGTGGCAACCTAGGCACGCCGCTCATCGAAGCCGCTGGGGGCGATCATTGGGCACTGGCGGTGGCGGAAGTGTCGAGCTTTCAACTGGAGTGGGTGGAAAGTTTCCGGCCCCATGTGGGAGTGTTTTTGAACCTCACGCCGGACCACTTGGATCGTTATCCGGACCTCCACGCCTACGGCAAAACGAAGTTGCGCCTTTTTGCCTGCCAAACTCCAACGGACTTCGCCATCATCAATCGTGACGACCAGTGGATTTGGTCGCAGCGGAGCTGCCTCCGTTCCACGGTCCGTTTTTTTGCTCAGGGACCATCCTTGCCTCGTCATGCCTGGGTTGAAGGCGACAAGGTTTACGTGTCCGATGAGAGCGGCGATGCCTGGCGACTCGAGCTCTCGGCCTCACCGTTGGTTGGCGCCCACAACCGCGACAATATCATGGCTGCAGCTTTAGCGGCGCGCTGTTTGGGACTGCCCGAGGGCGCGGTCCAGGCCGCCCTCCAGTCCGTTCGCCCCTTGCCCCATCGGTTGGAACTGGTGCGCGAATGGCGTGGCGTGCGTTTTTACGACGATTCCAAAGGAACCAACGTCGGGGCAGTCAAAATGTCGTTGCTAAGCTTTGACCGCCCACTGGTTCTGCTCGCCGGTGGGTACGACAAAGGAGGCAGTTACGAGTGTTTGGGAGAAGATCTGCGGAATCGTGTACGCCACGCAGTCTTCTTTGGATCGGCCGGGCCGAAGTGGGCGGCGGAGGTGGGGCGCTTCGTCCCTCATACGGTTGTACCCAAGCTAAGAGAAGCGGTCCGAGTGGCTGCGGAACTGGCACGTCCCGGCGATGTCGTGCTTCTTTCCCCTGGCTGCGCAAGCTTCGATGAATTTCAAGATTACGCACATCGTGGCCGGTGCTTTCGGCAATGGGTGGAGGAGCTATGACCAGCTTTAGAACTACGATCGTGCTGCCACAGCCTCGAAGCACACGAGGGCCAAGGCCTATGCCGCTTGCGCGGGCGCGGGCAGGAGATCCGTGGTTGATTGGTGCTGTGGCTCTGCTTCTGGCATTGGGAGTCATCATGGTGTTCAATGCCAGCTACTTTTACGCCCGAGAGGTGTACCGCGATCCCCTCTTCTTTCTCCGGCGTCACCTAGTGTACCTCGCCCTAGGTGTGGTGACGGCGGCGGTGGCCGCTCGTGTGCCTTGGAGGTACTGGGAAGACTGGGCGCGCAGGCTGTTTTTCTGTGGGCTGCTGGCCCTCGTGGCTGTACTATTGTTTGGGCACGAAGAAAACGGCGCGCGGCGGTGGCTATCGCTGAAAGTCGTCCCCCTCACTTTGCAGCCAGCGGAATTCCTGAAAACGATCCTCGTGGTGTATTTGGCCCGCTTCCTCTCGCGCCACCGGGATCGCTTGCACCTTTGGTCGGAGGGGATCTTGCCGCCGCTGTTTTTGACTGGCGTTCCGCTTCTGCTCGTGTATCTACAGCCAGACTTTGGCACGGCGATGATTCTCGCGGTAACCGCGTTGGGGATGTTGGTCGTTGCCGGAATTTCATGGAGAAAGGTCGGCGTGCTCGTCTTACTCGCTGGCGTAGCTGCTGTTGTGGGTATTCTGGCAGAGCCATACCGGATAGGACGTGTCCTCAGTTTTCTATCGCCCTGGGAAAGCGAGCGCGGGTTGGGCTACCAGCTCGTTCAATCGATGATTGCGGTCGGCTCGGGTGGCATCACGGGGGTCGGCTTGGGATCAAGCCAACAAAAACTCTTTTTCTTGCCCGCTGCACACACGGACTTCATCTTTGCCCTCATTGGTGAAGAGCTCGGCCTTTTGGGCGTGACGTTGGTGCTGGCGTTGTTCGCCGTGATTGCCCACCGGGGAATGCGCGTGGCGCTAGGTCACCAGGAACCTTTTGTGCGCTTGCTTGCGGCCGGGCTGACCATCACGTTGGCCTGCGAAGCATCGCTCAACATTGCGGTGGTGTTAGGCATGGCTCCGACCAAAGGGTTGGCCCTACCGTTCATTAGTTACGGGGGCTCCGCTCTAATCGGGGCGATGCTGCGTGTGGGCATTTTATGGAACCTCTCCCGTTCAACGAGTTCGTGATGCGTATGGTCGTTGCTGGAGGAGGGACGGGCGGACACTTATTCCCCGGCGTAGCGGTTGCGGAAGCCTGTGTGGAACGAACCGGCGGGGAGGTTCTCTTCATTGGCAGCACCCACGGTTTGGAGGCAAGGGTGCTTCCCCAAAAAGGCTTCCCATTTGTTGGTCTTGCCGTAAAAGCCGCTCGGGGGCGAGGGTGGCGCGGGTGGGTAGAATTTGCCGGGCAAATGCCCCTTGCAGTACTGCGGGCCTGGCGCTTGCTCGCCCAGTTTTCGCCCGATGTGGTGGTTGGCTTAGGAAGTTACGGTTCGGTACCCGTGATCGTGGCTGCGTGGGGCCAGCGGATTCCAATTGTCCTGCTGGAGCAAAATGCCCGCCCAGGGTTGGCCAATCGGCTGCTGGGCCGCTTGGCGACGAAAGTGTGCACTGCGTTCGAAGAGGCAGGGCGTTTCTTTCCTAGCGGAAAAAGCGTGCACACCGGGAATCCTGTCCGCAGGCTGCGGGCCAGTGTGGTAGCGGCCAACAGGGGACCCCAGGGTTTTCACGTGCTGGCTTTTGGCGGGAGCCAAGGCGCGCGCTCCCTCAATCGTGCGATGGTAGAGGCTGTGCGCATCTTGCATGGTCGCATCCCGTCGCTGGTCGTTACTCACCAGACTGGTGCGGCCGACGAACAGTGGGTCACGCAGGAGTACAACGGCCTCGGGGTTGCGGCCACTGTGTCTGATTTTATCGAGGACATGGCCACGGCCTATGCCCGCGCGGATTTAGTTGTGTGTCGTGCGGGAGCTACCACCCTTGCAGAGTTGGCTACCGTGGGTAAACCTTCGATCTTGATTCCGTACCCGTTTGCTGCTGACGACCACCAGCGGGCCAATGCAGAGATCTGGGTGCGGCAGGGTGCTGCGGAGATGATCTTGGATCGGGAGCTTTCGGGGGAGGTGCTGGCGGCAAAAATTTTCGCTCTTGTGACCGATCCTGAGCGGCTGCAGAGCCTGTCTCGCAACGCGGCAAAGTTGGCGAGACCAGAAGCCGCCGAGCACGTCGTTCGTATTTGCGAACAAGTGAGGGGCCGACGGTGACGTTCCTTCGCAAACGCGCTCGAAAGGTGCACTTGGTCGGGATTGGCGGCGTGGGAATGAGCGGTATCGCGGAGGTGCTCTTGCGCCTGGGCTACCGCGTCAGCGGCTCGGATTTGCGGGAGACCGAAACCACGCGTCGATTGGCTAGCCTCGGCGCGCGAGTCGTATATGGGCACGAAGAAAGTCACGTGGATTCCGATGTGGAAGTCGTGGTCATTTCTTCTGCCGTACGCTTTTCCAATCCCGAGGTGCTGCGGGCGCGTGCCCTGAAGATTCCTGTCATTCCGCGAGCAGAAATGCTGGCGGAGTTGATGCGGACGAAATCCGGCATTGCCGTAGCGGGTACCCACGGCAAAACCACAACCACTTCTCTCATTGCCGCCGTTTTGGCACGTGCCGGGTTGGATCCGACCGTGGTCATCGGCGGCAAAGTGCACTCCTTGGGCACGAATGCGCACCTAGGCAACGGCGATCTCATGGTCGTAGAGGCAGACGAAAGCGATGGGAGCTTTCTGTTGCTTTCGCCGGTCTTGGCTGTGGTGACCAACATCGATCCGGAGCACCTCGATTATTACGGCGATCTCGACCGAGTGAAGGCCGCGTACCTCGAGTTCATCAACCGAGTGCCTTTTTTTGGTGCTGCGGTTGTTTGCCTCGACGATCCGAATGTTCGTGCCCTGCTTTCCCAGGCCAAAAAACGTACGATTAGCTATGGGACCACTGGCGACGCGGACTACACGGCCCGGGACGTCACTGTGCAGGGGCTTGAGACGCACTTTGTGGTCGAACGACAGGGGCAGTGTTTAGGCGAGTTCGTGGTCCGCATGCCTGGTCGGCATCAGGCGCTAAACGCATTGGCTGCCGTGGCGGTTGCGAGCGAAATCGAGGTGCCTCTCGACACCGTGCGGCAAGCTCTAGCAGAGTTCCGCGGCATCCATCGCCGGTTCGAGATCTGTGGCGAAGAGGGCGGAGTGTTGTTGGTGAGCGACTACGGACATCATCCGGCTGAAATTCGTGCCACCTTGGCAGCAGCGCGCGAGGGGTTCCAACGGCGAATCGTTGTGGTGTTTCAGCCCCACCGCTTCACGCGGACTCGCGATTTGTTCCAGGACTTTTTAAGTGCCTTCGATGCGGCGGATCAGGTGTTACTGACCGAAATCTATCCCGCAGGGGAGCAGCCGATCGAAGGAATCAACGGAGAGGCGCTGTACCGGGCTTTGAAACGTCGCGGTCACTTGGACGTGGAGTTCGTTCCAGAGATCGCTGAGGTTCCCGAGTTGTTAGGCCCGAAGCTTCGCCCAGGGGATCTGGTGCTTTTACTGGGAGCTGGGAACATCCACGAAATCGTTGAACCGCTGCGTAAGCGCTTAGCGAACCGTGCTTCGTCGCCAATGGTGCATCCATGGGTTGCGAACGGCTGAGAGCAAAGGCGGAGGAAGAGCTTCGCGCAAGATTTGGCGGGCGGGTGAAGCGCGACGAACCGCTTGCCCGACACACGTCGTTTCGGATTGGCGGGCCGGCAGACTTCTGGCTGGAGATTGAACAGCCGGAGGAAATCGCTCTCGTGCAGGACTGGGCACGCCGCTTCGGCCTGTCGTGCTGGCTACTCGGTGGGGGAACCAACGTTTTGGTGAGCGACCTCGGGGTGCGAGGCATAGTAATCCGGCTGGGACGCTCGTTTGCCTATTCGGAGTGGAAACCGAATGGATGGAGCGTGCGCGTGCGGGCAGGAGCGAGCTTGTCTTTGAAGAAGCTCGTGTTGCAGGCGGTCGAGCAAGATCTCACTGGATTGGAGTTCGCTGAGGGCATCCCCGGAACCGTCGGTGGCGGGTTGCTGATGAATGCCGGTGCGTTTGGCGGCGAGCTTGCCGATGTCGTGTTGGGGGTGGACTTGGTCACGCCCGAAGGAAGGCAAATTCGGGTGCCCCGAGAGGACTTAAGATTTGGTTACCGGCACTTCGACCTTCCTCGGGGGACGGTGGTGACTGCGGTGGAATTTGTGCTCTCGCGCGCCTCGCACGAAGCGGTGTGGCAGCGTTATTGCCAGGCGAAAGAAAAGCGGGAGCGAAATCAACCACGTGGGCTGCCTAACGCAGGATCGATTTTCAAGAACCCACCCGGCGAGTATGCCGGGCGATTGATTGAAGCTGTCGGCCTCAAGGGTCATCGAATCGGCCAGGCGATGTTTTCTCCCAAGCACGCGAATTTCATTGTCAACCTCGGCGGGGCACGGGCGGAGGATGTACGCCAACTCATGCGGGAGGCCCAGCGTCGAGTGGCAGACCACTTTGGCGTTCATCTTGAACCTGAGGTGCGGCTGATCGGAGAGTGGCGGGAATGAGGTTATCTGGCTGGCGATACGGTGTTCCGGCTCGGAGGCGTCAACTCGGGCACCGATTGAGGACGGGAATGCTCCTCTTCCTGGGCGCGGCAACTCTTGTAGGCGTCGGACGTGGGGTCCCGGAGCTGGTCGAAAGGGTACGGAAGCACGAGTACTTTCGCGTCCGCACTTTGGAGCTCGAGGGAAACCGCCGCGTGTCGCGGGAACAATTGCTGGCATGGATCGGCTGGGAAGAAGATGCGAGCGTTTGGGACGTCGATCCTAAGGCTCTCCAGCGGCGGTTGGCGGAGCATCCGTGGATCCATGGGGCAACGGTGCAACGGATCCTGCCTCGAAGGATTCGGATCCAGGTGCGCGAGCGCAGACCAGTGGCAATGGTTCATGTGAACGGCTCGTTTCAGTACCTGGATCGTTTGGGAAGAGTGCTCGGGCCGTTACTTCCGGGAGAAGCGCCGGATTTGCCCGTAATCTCCGGCATCGATGAATTTGTTGACGGTGACCTTTCTTCCGTCCACGTACACCGGGCCCTGCAGCTTTTGCGCATCTGCGACCGGCTTCGTTGCTTCGACAACATTTCCCAGGTCCAGATCGGGCGCAAAGGGCTCGTGGTTGTACCGGTTCGGCCAAAGGTGGCGATCGTCCTAGGGTGGACAGGACTCGAAGAAAAACTTCGGCGCTCCGCCCGCGTCTTTGCTCATTGGGAAGGGCGCATGGATGAGCTGCGTCTCGTGGACGTGTCGTTTCCCAGGGTGGCCGTGTTGAAGCTGGCGCCCAGCCAGCAAGCTCCCGGGCGTCGGGCCAGACCGCGGCCAGGCCGCACGGAAGCGTGAGATTGTTGCCCGCAGGTGATGCTCTGCACCTTGAATTGTGGTATGTGTTAGCAGTGATGTTTGCGGTGGTAGAGGTTGCGGTTCGGGCATGTCGGGAGAGGCAGAACTCCTAGTAGGTCTCGACGTTGGTGCATCCAAGGCGGCGGCAGTGATCGCAAGGCGGGCAGAGGATGGGCTCGCCGTGCTTGGCAGCGGCTATGCTCCCTTGGTGTCGGCCGGGCACCTGACCCTTTGCGACACCACGCGTCGGAGTGCCGTCATCGATCTCGACGCTACCACGCGCGCAATTGCAGAGGCGATTCGAGAAGCCGAACTCACTGCTAGCTGCTCGGTTCACAGCGCGGTTGTTGCGGTGGGAGGGGCACACGTTCGTGGAGTCAATAGCCACGGGGTGATCCCTGTTCGGCGCGGGGAGGTGACTCCCGAAGACGTGGAGCAAGTGCTCGAGGCGGCTCGCTCTGTTGCCTTCCCTCCCGACCGGCAAGTGTTGCATGTCTTGCCGTACGACTACGTCTTGGACCAGCAGGAAGGCATTGCTGACCCGATCGGGATGCTCGGCGCACGGCTGGAAGCGCGTGTGCATGTCGTCAGTGCGTCGGTGTCGGCCGTGCAGAATGTTGCGAGGTGTTGCGAACGAGCTGGAGTGGAGCCTGCGGAGCTCATTTGGGCGCCGTTGGCGACGGCTGAGGCCGTTCTCACGCCAGAGGAAAAAGAACTTGGCGTTGCGTTTTGGGATTTCGGTGCGGGCACGACCGACGTGCTGATTTTCTATCGCGGTGGGCTGCGGTGGAGCTTTTCGCTGGGAATCGGGGGTGCCTGGATTACGAGTGACGTTGCCCACGGGTTACAAACCCCGCTGCGCGAGGCCGAGTTTATCAAAGTGCAACATGGCTGCGCGTTGCGCAGCATGGTCGACGATGAAGAGCGGGTCGAAGTTCCGGGAATCGGGGGCCGTTCCCCGCGGTTTATCCCGCGCAAAGAGCTTGCGTGGATGATCGAGGCGCGGGCAGACGAAATTGTGCGGATGCTCTGGCGGGGCGTCGAAGAGGTGGATGCCGACAGGCACGTCCGCTGTGGCTCCGTGATCGCCGGTAGCGGCGCGCTGCTGCCGGCAATGGATCGGCTCGTGCAGGAGGTAACCGGCAGGGAAGTTCGCTTGGGGGCAACCCGCTGGAGGCACAACGGTAATGGTGAGGAATTCCAGGAGAACAGGGCGAGCCTCGATCCCGTGTATGCAACGGCTCTTGGTTTACTCCTGCTCCATACGCGGGAACACGATCGCTCGCTGGATGGCTTTCCGGCAGGGCGGGGGCTGTGGAACTGGACCTGGGGCAGGCTTCGAGCTTTTTGGCGCGCGCTACGAGAATGAGGAACTCGGTGAACGCAAAGGGCGGAAAAACGCTGCGGGAGGAGTGGTGATATGTTTGGGTTGGATGACAGGCGTGGAGACGGTTACGAGTCGTTAGGAGCCAAAATTCGCGTGGTGGCCGTTGGTGGAGCGGGTGGCCACGCCGTTAACATGATGGTGGAGAGAAACCTGCAGGGAGTGGAGTTCGTCGCCCTGAACACGGATGCGCAAGACCTGGCCGCAAATTTAGCTCCCACCAAAATCCAGCTTGGCGAGAAGCTGACCCGGGGCCTGGGCACCGGCGGCAACGCAGAGATGGGTCGCGAAGCGGCTCTGGAAGCTGCCGACGCCATTCGGCGGGCGCTCCAGGGAGCGGACTTGGTCTTTTTGGCCGCCGGTATGGGGGGCGGTACAGGCACAGGGGCCACCCCGGTGGTCGCGCAGATTGCTCGCGAGCTTGGTGCCCTCACGGTGGGAATGGTGACGAAGCCGTTTTCCTTCGAAGCCAAGGCTCGGCTGAAGCGTGCGGAAGCCGGAATTCAAGAGCTGCAAGGGGTGGTGGACACACTGATGATCGTTTCGAACGAGCGCCTCGCGAGCGTCGTCGACAAAGGGACGTTCGTCCTGGATGCGTTCCGGCAGATCGACGAGGTGCTGTATCAGGCTGTCCGCGCCATTGCCGATCTGATCACGGTCCACGGGTTCATCAACCTGGACTTTGCCGACGTACGCACCGTGATGTCAGAAAAAGGTTTGGCTCTGATGGGATGCGCTTCGGCTGCGGGCGAAGATCGTGCTGTGCGTGCGGCACAAGCCGCCATGAATAGCCCCTTTTTGGAGGGAGTTTCGATCCAGAACGCGCGCGGAGTTCTGATCAACATTACCGGAAGTGCGACGATGACGTTTGGCGAGGTCTATGCCGCAGCGAATTTGATCCGCCAGCAAGTGCAAGACGATGCGAACGTCATTTTTGGTGCCGTGATCGACGAGACGATGGAGGACGAGGTCCGCGTCACAGTCGTTGCCACAGGCTTTCGTGCTGCTGAGCTTGGGGCAGCACCAGTCGAGGTGCCGAGCAGTGGTGCAGCACAGCAGGATGTCCATGCTACGAGTGGAGCGAACGGAAGGCCTGCTGTGGGTTCTGGCTCGCAGATCCCGAGAGGGGCGGGTCAAAAACAGCGGGTGTTCGTTGGCCGCGTCGAGGACGGGGAGAACGGGCCAGTGTTTCATCCGTCTCCCCCGGCGAGAACACTGGCGAGCGGCCGACAAGCATCATCCGAGGGGCAGGCAGAGCTTCCTTATGTCGCAAAGCCCGAAGACGAGCAGCAAGAGGACCTCAGGATTCCAGCTTTTGTGCGGCGTGGCCGTGGCTGAGGAGGGCGTTGCTGCCAACGTTGCGCTTCGGCGCCTTCAGGCTATAGCGTGGGCTGTTGCTAAGGCAAGGTAAGCCCCGAAATCACGAGCAATCAGGTCGTGGCGTCCGCCGTCAGCGCCCGGAAGAGCTGTTTCTGTTCCCGAAAAAACACTCCGGGTCACTGCGCGTTTGCCTGTTGTACCCGAACGAATACCGCGTGGCCATGGGTAACCTCGGGTTCCACGCCGTGTACGAGATCTTCGACCAGTTCCCGGGTGTGGTTTGCGAGCGCGCGTTTCTGCCAGAGCGTGGCGAAACCTGCCGGCGTGGCGACTTGCGGTCATTCGAGACTGGCACACGTGTCCGGGAGTTCGATCTTCTTGCCTTCTCCGTGTCGTTCGAGACCGATTATTGGCACATCGCCCGCCTTCTGGATTGGGCAGGCTTGCCCTTGTGGGCTTCGGAGCGGCAAGGCTTGCCGCTGGTGATTGCTGGTGGGCCCGCCGTCTTTCTCAATCCCGAACCCATTGCGCCCTTCATGGATGCGTTTCTCATTGGCGAGGCCGAGGAGATGCTCCCGGAATTTTTAGAGGTCGTCTTCGATTGTGGATTGCAGGACCGCGAGCGTTTCCTCCTCGAAGCGGCAAAACGGGTTGCAGGTTGTTACGTTCCGAAATTTTATCATCCTCGCTACGACGGCCCTGTGCTGGCTGCCCTGGACTACGATGGGCCGTCGGAGCCCAAGGTGCATCGCCGCATCGTCTGGAACCTGGACCAGTACCGCACCACCACGCGAGTGCTGACCGCAGACGCGGTTTTCGGCGACATGGTGTTGGTGGAAGCAAGCCGTGGTTGCCAGTGGGGATGCCGCTTTTGCGCGGCGGGCTACATGTACCGCCCGTTACGGAATCGCTCGGTCGGTCATCTCGTCGATGCCCTGGAGGCGGGGTTAAAGCATCGCAACACGATCGGCCTTGTCGGTGCAGAGATGGCCAGTGTGCCTGGAGTGGCGCACTTGGCGAGTCTCGCGGCTCAAGCAGGAGGGAGGCTGTCGCCCTCTTCCCTCAAAGCAGACTGCGTCACCCCCGATCTTGCCCGTGCGCTGGCGGCTGGGAGGACCCAAACGGTGACCGTCGCACCGGAGGCCGGCTCCGAGCGGATGCGGCGCGTGATCAATAAAAATTTGACGGAAGACGATATCCTCCGCGCGGCCAACTTGCTGGTGGGCGAGGGAGTACCAGACCTGAAACTCTACTTCATGTTCGGCCTGCCAAAGGAAGAATGGGAGGATGTGGAGGCAATCGGCCACTTGGTAGAGAAAATCCACACGACGTTGCGCGGCAGCGACGGTGGCCGTAGTCGTGTGGGTAAAATCACGGTGTCGGCAAATCCTTTCGTGCCAAAACCGTGGACGCCGTTTCAGTGGGAACCGATGATGGGAATTCCCCAGCTTCGGCAGCGCGCCCGGATGCTGGAGCGAATGCTGGCCAAACTTCCGGGAGTGCGGTTCGATTGTGAGTCTCCTCGGGAGGCTTTTTATCAGACCGTTCTCTCCCGAGGCGACCGACGCGTGGCGGCTTTCCTCGTTGCCGTACATCAGTCGGCCGGCGATTGGTGGGCGGTCATTCGTGCTTGGGCTCGCAAAGACTCCGGCGGTATTCCTTGGGTGGTCAACTGTCCTCCGCCGGAAGCTTACGTCTATCGGGAATACGACGAGAACGAGCTCCTGCCGTGGGACTTCATCGATCATCACTTGAGTAAAGGCTATCTGCGAGTGGAGCGCCGCAAGGCCTACAGTGCCTTGCAAACTCCACCTTGTGACACGGCCACCTGCCGTACCTGTGGAGCATGCCCCACATGATCGTTGGAGTGGGTGCGGACGTTGCAGAGGTGAAGCGCATTGCTGCCGCGTTGTCTCACCCTACAAGGGGAGAACGCTTCCGCGCGAAGGTGTTTACCCCGACGGAGATTGCGTACTGTGAGCAACGCCGTCACGCGCCACAGAATTACGCGGCCAGGTTTGCCGCCAAAGAAGCGACCATGAAGGCGTTAGGTTCTTTCGTTCCGTGGCGCGATGTCGAAGTGGTCCGCGATGGCCACGGTCCACCCCGGTTGCACCTTCACGGACGCGCTGCGGAGCGCGCTCGCCAGTTAGGGATCGCTCGCTGGTGGCTTACCTTGACCCACACCTCCGACCTCGCCCTGGCTTGGGTCGTTGCCGAGCGCTGACCCGGAACCGCTGGGCACGGCTGCTTCACGCCGCCGCGTGACCAAGAGCAAGAAAACTACCGCCCAAATGCCAGTAAACAGGCCCAGGATAGTCCAAAGGTTCGCGGAGTATCCGTTGTTTCTGGCGAAGATGCGGCAGAGGATTGCGTCGATCAGATGGATGGTCACGAGCGTGGGCCAAAAATGTTCGGTGCTCAGGTGCGGCAGAAGGAACCGTAACCCTGTAGCGTAAGCAACAATGTTCTCCACGTAGTTCACAGGATTCCTGGCCGGCACCAACCTACGCGGCCGAAGCAGCGAACGCAATGACTGGTTGACCCAGAGTGCATTCTCAAGATATGCAGCGGCGCATGTCGACGAAGTCACAGCGTGAAGTCAAAAGCGTTCTCGATTGGATCGTGAGCCAGGGAGAGGCAACCTTGAATCAATTGGTGGAAGAGTTGCTCCGTCGGCCTGCGGTCAGCGAGCAGATTGGCAAGGTGCTGCAACGGGCAGCCAAGACCAAGGGACGCGTCGACCGAAATGTCGAGGCCTTGTTGCACTTGCTAAATCTGCCCAGTCGGTCCGACCTGGAGAAGCTACGCACGAAATTGGACGCGCTGCAGGGCAGCTTGGTCAATCTCAACATCAAGCTCGATCGGTTGCTGGCCACCCAAGAGCAGCAGCGAGCGAAGAAAGGCGCTCCGAAAAAATAGCGCTCCTGCTTTGGAAGCACGAACAACAAGCGCGATATGTAGCCGGGGCTTGGTTAGGCCAAGAGGTACCGAGCCATCTCGCAGAGAGCCGAGACGGACACGGGCGGGTTGCTTTGCACGGGTATCGTGGCCAATAGAGGAAGGCCACTGCTGCGAACCAACTCCGCAAGCGCCTGAGCATCGCGTTGGCTGCGCTCGGTGAGGGCCAAGTAATTCTCCCAAAGGCGCCGCACGAAAGGATCGTCGATGTTTGGTTTGGTGCGTTGCTGGCCTCCGAAGCAATGCACCCGGTTTGCCACGACACCAGCAATCGGATAACGGCCACCTTTGAGTTCGGCGGCGAACTCTTGGGCAATGGCAAGGGTGCGAGGTTCAGGGGTGGTGACGAGGAGGAAAGCGGTGTACTCCTCGCGCAACATTTTCGATGTGCGTTCAGCACGGTCGGCAAAGCGCTGCAACATAGACTCGAACCCGCTGACAAAGTCCGCCAAATCCCTCAGCAGGGGTAGCCCGCTCCAACGTTGCAATGCTTCCAAGAGGGCGCGAAACACGAAGCGCGTCGTCCTCGTTGGAGCATTTTCGACAAGCCGCGCGGGCGCCTGCAGGAGGCCGACAGCACGCGAAGCGAGCAAAGTAAGGAGCCGACTGGGGGCAGCCAGTAAATCACGAACGTGCGCACTGGGGGGCGTGTCGACGATGAGAACCTCGTACGTGCCGCTGTCGACGAGGTCGTGGAGCTTTTCCATGGCCATATACTCTGCAGATCCGGCGAGTTCACTCGATAGCTCCCGGTAGAGGCGGTTGGCAAAGATGCGTTCCGCCACCTCTTGGTTGGGAGCGAAACGTTGCACCAGCTCGTCGAACATGTGTTTCGTGTCGAGGGCAAGCGCATCGAACGAGCGAGCCGCGCCATTCAGCTGGATGCGGTGAGGTGTGTGCGAGAGACGATCGAGTCCGAGAGCGGTTTTGAGCCGCTGTGCCGGGTCGACCGTGAGCACCGCAGTTTTCCGTCCGAGTAGGGCTGCGCTTACCGCCAGAGCCGCAGCCGTGGTGGTCTTGCCAACACCGCCACATCCTACGCAAAGGATGAGCTGCTTGGTGCGCAACAAAGAAGTGAGCGAGTTGCGTGCTGCCGTGCTGCGTTCACTAGTTGGCATGGCTTTTTTTCGTCCGTGGTGCAGATAGCCATCCCGCCTCGGCGAACAGCTCTTCGAGCAGTTGCCGGCCGCAGCGGCACAACTCTTCTGCGCCCGGTATACCGGAAAAGAACTCCGGAACGAGCGCCGGTGCTTTACCGGTGCCGCGGCGGAGGGTACGCGCATGCCGCTCGGACTCTTGCTGCATGGCGACAGCATACCGTGCTGCTTCGAACAGTGGGCCGCCGTCCTCCTGTTCCACGATTTTTTGGACCTCGCTGCGAGAAAATCTTCGGGGGAACACACGGTTGAGGATTGGGCGGCCCACCGGCAGCAAGAGCTCTTGGCGCAGAACTGCCCAGGTCTCCAACGTTTCCTCCACTGCGAGCTCTTCAGCCACGCTCACGGGGACTACCAGACATCGCTCGGGGTTGGTGAGCAACGCTTCGAGATGGAGTGCCGAGTGCCGGAGCGGGCCGGCAATCACCAAGTTGAGCATTTGCCGAGGAACGCGAAGAAGCTTGCGCATGTGGCCAGTGGCGGGTCCATCAACGAAAACCAAGTCAAAGCGTTGGCGGCGGTGCCAAAACGAGGCGTCGACCCAAGTCGAAAGATGCTCGAGCAGCAAGAATTCCGCGATCCCCGGAGCAGCGTTGGTAAGGGCGCGAAAGCTCGCACTCTCGAGTAAACGGTTTGCGAGGAAGGGTAGTTTGAGGAGGCGCGAGAAGTAGTCGCGCACGAGATGCTGAGGATCCACCGCCACGGCTGCTAGATGCTCGTCAATCCGCCGTGGTTTCGAGTCGAGTTTGGAGAGGTGGAACAAACCGGCCAAACTTCCGTCGGCGGCCGTTTCGACTACAAGCGTACGGTTCCCGGCTGCAGCCGACGCCAAACCAAGGGCAGCCGTGATGGTCGTCTTACCCACTCCGCCTTTGCCGGTTATGAAAACGACGCGCCCCGCGCCCACAGCGCCAATCCTAGCTAGTGGGCCCATTCAGAGCCAGCACTGCGGGGAAGTTAGAAATCGATATACCCGGAAGGGGGTGGCCGGCACGCCCCGATTGGGCACGATCGCGGTGGTTCGTTCGTCGGAGGCTTTTGGTACCGGAACAAAATGTGGCAGCACGTAACACCAGTTGGCCACCATTTTTCCTGGGGCTGGCCGGGCTACTCTTGCAGAGCTCGAAAAAACACCGGTCCTACATTATGGGTGCGCTGGCGCCTGGCATGCAGGATGGAACCTATTGTGGTGGACTAGCAGGAGAGCAGGAATGACGCGGTACATCGTAGCTATCGATCAAGGAACTACGGGGACAACCGTTTTGGTATTCGACGAAGCAGGAAAATTGCGCGGAAGAGCATACCAAGAATTCACCCAGTACTATCCCCGGCCCGGTTGGGTCGAACACGACGCGGAGGAGATTTGGCAGTCGACGCTGGC
>BEIG01000004.1 GCA_002898795.1 bacterium HR30
CCAACTTGCAATGGGAGGGTTCCAAATGTGGACCGATCGGGAGGCCAAAGAACAAATCATCCAAATCACAAACGAGCTCTTCGCTCACGGCTTGCTCACGGCCACGGGTGGGAACATTAGTGCGCGTGCGGCCGACGGCGAAACGATTTGGATCACGCCGAGCCAGCTTTACAAAGGCGGACTGCACGAAGAAGACCTCGTGCGTATTCGACGCGACGGGTCTGTCGTCGAGGGCTCGCGCGCACCCTCGGTAGAGTGGCAAATGCACTGGGGCGCCTACGAGGCTCGGCCTGATACCACGGGAGCAGTACACACCCATGCACCCGTGGCCACAGCCTTTGGAATCACGAACCAGGTGTTCCCGCCCATCAACACGGATGCGATTTTTCTTCGCGACACCCCTTTGGTGCCCTGGTACATGCCTGGCTCGAAAGAGCTAGCCGACGCGGTCCACGAAGCCTTGAAGCAAAGCCGCGGCTGCATTCTGCAGAATCACGGGCTCATGACCGTGGATAAAACCTTACGCAAAGCAGCCACCCGCGCGATGATGATCGAGGAGACCGCAAAGATCGTGCTTTACGTGAAGCAGTTTGGCGGTACGGTATCGTACATTCCCGATGAGTGGGTCGAACGACTCGCTCCGCTGGCAGACTTCATCTGATCGCGAGAAGCCGCCGCCTACGAACTATTGGCCTGCGCCCTCAGCCGGAGCTGCTGCAAATCTCCGTTCGGTAACGTTCCCTACTGAGCGGCCTTTTGCAATGCGGCGGCCCTCCACCATCCTGGTTTTGGGAGCAGCGCCTCCAGTGCAGCAGTGTCCGCTACTGGAGGGGAACAAGTGAACCCCATGCAGACAAAGGCCACCGCGGGCAACGAGCCGCTGCACGTTTTCCCTTGCACCAAGGGCAAGTTGGCTTTTCCGTCCTCAGGCCACGCCACCAGAAGCACCCGATGGGGCAGGTAGTGTCGCCGCACCGTTTGGGCGAGGTGCGTGCCTGCGCCGCGTGACGATTCCACCACGACAACTTCACAAGGCCCAGCCAGGTAGAACGAAGCCGCACACAACAAATTGGCGAACCCGGAGGGCTGTGCCTGCATGGTGGCGGCGTAGGCATCGAGCAAAGCCTTCGCGCGCTGCTCGTATACGGCTTTTCCCGTCAAGTGGGCAAGGCGCAAAAGCGCGTTGCAGGCCACGGAATTCCCTGAGGGAATGGCGCCGTCGAATGCAGGTTTGCTGCGTACGATCAACGGCTCGTGGCGATCGCTCGTAAAGTAAAAGCCTGGGCGTTCCGGGTCCCAAAAATGTTCCAGAAGCTCTGTGGCTAAAGTGTCCGCACGGTCCAGGTAGGCCATCTCCTGAAGGGCCTCGAATGCATCCAGGTAGCCCTCCAGTAGGAACGCCACATCGTCGAGATGCGCCGGATACTTCGCGATGCCCTCAGCATAAGTGCTGTGCAACCCGTTCGCCAACCAGAGGCGTTGTTCGATAAACTGAAGCGTCTCCCGCGCTACGGTGGCGTAACGTTCTTCTCCGAGAACCTCTGCCGCGAGCGCAAAAGCCGACGCCGCCATCCCATTCCAGGCGGTGAGGATCTTGTCGTCCCGTGCCGGGGGTACGCGCCGTTGCCGCGCTACGAACAGTTGTTGCCGAGCCTGGTCCAAAGCCTGCGCCACCTCGGTCGCCGGGCGCCCGAAGAGTTTGGCTAACTGCTCCACCTCCAAGGTAACATGCAGGACGTTGCGCCCGTGCTCGAAGTTGCCCTCTTCGGAAACATCCAAGTAGCGGAAGGCGAGCGCGCCGACATCGTCTACGAGCAAGTCCATGACCTCCTGCCGCGTCAACACGTAAAACTTCCCCTCTTCCCCTTCGCTGTCGGCATCTTGCGAGGAATAAAAGCCGCCTTCTGGGGAACGCATCTCGCGCAGCAGATAATCGAGCGTTTGCCGCGCCACGCGGGCAAAGAGTGGCTCCCCGAAGGCTTGAAAAGCGTGCAGGTACAATCGCGCGAGCAGGGCATTGTCGTAAAGCATTTTCTCGAAATGAGGCACGAGCCAGCGCTCGTCGACGGAATAGCGATGAAAGCCGCCCCCGAGCTGATCGAAAATGCCTCCCTGAGCCATGCTGCGGAGCGTGTGGACCACCATGTCTCCATAGCGCTGCTCTCCAGAAAGAAAGAAGTATTGGAGGAAGAACTCGAACACCGACGAATTGGGGAATTTCGGCGCCGGATGGAGTCCGCCGTACTCTGGGTCATAGGCCGAACCAAGGCGCTGCGCGGCGTGTTCGAGGAGCTCCCCACCCCAAGCCGCAGCACCTTCTTCCGGCGTTTCCACCCGCTTGAGTGCTTCGACCAGTTGCCCGGCCGTTTTCAGAACTTCGTCCCGCCTCTCGCGGTAGGTTTGGGCCACCGCCAAGAGAACCCGCCGAAAGGCAGGCAGCCCGTGACGGTCTACCGGAGGGAAATACGTACCCCCGTAAAACGGACGGCCATCGGGACACAAAAACACCGTGAGCGGCCAACCCCCGCGGCCGGTGAGAAGCTGCACCGCGGTCATGTAAATGTGATCCACGTCGGGCCTCTCCTCGCGGTCCACCTTAATGTTGACGAAGAGCTCGTTCATAAGACGAGCCGTGTCTTCGTCTTCGAACGATTCGCGCTCCATCACGTGGCACCAGTGGCAAGCGGAGTAGCCAATGCTGAGCAGGATCGGCTTGTCCTCACGCTGCGCGCGCTCGAATGCCTCGGGTCCCCATGGGTACCAGTCGACCGGGTTGTGTGCATGCTGCCGCAAATAGGGGCTCGTCTCCGAACCCAGTCGGTTCGTGCGTTTTGCCATGCTCCATCCTTTCGCGAAAAACGGTTGCTTCCCTTCCCCTTCGCAGCCCTGCCGAACAACGCAAGCGCGAGCCGTGCCTCGACCGGTGAGCCACCGTGCCGGGACGCAGGCGTACCCCCCAAAGCCCCACAAGATCTTTCCGTTCGGCAGCCGCGCCACCACCGATGCAGGAGCGGGTGCCTGGAATTGGCGGTAGCTTTGTGCCCAAGTAAAAAGGCAACAAAACTGAAAGGAGGAACCGTGGGGTTTCGGCCGCTACCAGCTATCGAGCCCGCTACCGCGGCGTACTGGCGTGCATGCCGCGAGGGTCGGCTGGAATTTCGCTTTTGCCCTCGATGCCAATGGTACATTCACCCACCGCGCCCAGTTTGCCCCCGCTGTTACTCATCCGATCTCAGCTTCAAGGCTGTGTCTGGAAAGGGACGGGTCTATTCCTTCACCGTGAATCACAAGCCGTGGTTTCCTGGGCAGGAAGTACCGTACGTTGTCGCCCTAGTGGAGCTTGACGAGCAACCGGGACTCCGACTGATGACCAATGTCGTCCGCTGCGCGCCGGAGGAAGTTCGAATTGGCTTGCCCGTGCGCGTAGAGTTCGAGACCCTCAGCGAGGAAGTTGCTCTGCCCATTTTCGTGCCTGACCCCGAGGCAAAAGCGTCCTCGGAGCTGAACGAAGTCGCTTCCAGCGCACCGCCCTCCTCACCGACGCCAGCGCCTTTCGTGAGCACCACGGGCGAACCCTTGGAGCGGCGGGCCGTGCTCTCCGGTGTGGGACAATCGGCCATCGGCCGCCGTTTGTTTCGCGACGAGTTGGATCTTACGTGCGAGGCCGCGCTAAAGGCCATTCGCGACGCGGGACTCGAGGTTCACGACATCGACGGAATCGCTGCCTATCCGGGGCCGGTATCGAACGTGCCTGGGTTTGCTGGTCCGAGCATCTACGACGTTCAAGACGCGCTCGGCCTTGCCGTGCGCTGGCACTTGTCGGGGCTGGAGGGTCCAGGGCAAATCATGCCCTTGATCGCGGCAGCTTTGGCTGTGGCTTCCGGCTTGGCGCGGCACGTGCTGGTTTACCGTACGGTCACCGAGGCCACGGCGGCGGCAGACACGGGTCGGCGCGGCATCGGCGCGGGCGCGCGGGAGATTAGTGGTTTTGCCGCGTTTTTCGTCCCTTTCGGAGCGATGTCCGCCGCGAACTGGATTGCCCTTTATGCCCGCCGCCACATGCACGAGTACGGCACCGAAAGAAAACACCTGGGGATCATTGCGCTTACGGCGCGAGAGCATGCACGGCTCAATCCCTCTGCGGTTTACCGCGACCCGCTGAGCTGGAACGACTACTGGCAAGCCCGTCTCGTCAGCGAACCATTTTGCCTCTACGACTGCGACGCCCCAGTCGATGGTTCGACAGCGGTCATCGTGTCGGCCGCAGAGTGCGCTCGCGATCTTGCCAAACCCGCCGTGCACATCGAAGCCGTGGGCACGGCGCTCGGGCGCCGGCCCCTGTGGGATCAATGGCCCGATCTTACGACCATGGCAGCCCACGACGCTGCGCGGCATCTGTGGAGTCGAACTTCTCTCGAACCCACGGATGTCGATACCGCACAATTGTACGACGGGTTTAGCTTCCTCACCTTAGCCTGGCTCGAAGCACTGGGCTTTTGCGGCCGAGGCGAGAGTGGGCCATTCGTGGAGGAGGGACATATTCGTCTCGGGGGATCGCTACCCCTCAACACCTGGGGCGGACAGTTGTCGGGCGGACGGCTGCACGGGTATGGCTTCGTTGCCGAAGCCATCCGCCAGCTCCGGGGCGAATGCGGCGAGCGGCAAGTGCCGAACTGCGAGGTTGCTGTCGTCGCCGTGGGTGGCGGACCAGTTGCCGGCTGCATGTTGCTCACCCGCGGCCGGTGAAATCCCGCGGTTCGAGGACCTGGATTGCCGCCCCAGGGTTCCCTACACAGTGGCCCCACGAAGGAGAATGTTTCCATGAGTGATTTCGTTCGTGTGGCGTCGGTCGACGAGATTCCCCCTCAACGGGGCAAGGCCTTCGAGGTCAAGGGCCGTACAATAGCCGTGTTTCACACGCGCGACGGAAAATTTTACGCCATCGAGAATACGTGCAAGCACAAAGGTGGTCCCCTGGCAGAAGGGGACCTGGACGAGCACACGGTGTTCTGCCCTTGGCACGGCTGGGCTTACGACGTGACAACAGGCGAGTGCTTGGAAGACAGCGAGTCCTCGGTAGAGCACTTCGAAGTGAAAGTGGAAGGCGGCGATATCTGGGTACGCGTGTGAACCAAGGAACTGGCAGCATCAAGGTGCAAAGCCGATGAACACCGTCGGTGCGCTCATTACGATGGGCATTCCGGGCGCTGAGCTCGACGATGCCACGCGGCAGACGCTCGAGCAGATTCGCCCGGGTTGCATCATCCTGTTTCGTCGCAACGTTGATCGTGGGTTCGATAGCCTTCAGAGGCTCGTTGCCGAATTACACCAACTGCCCTGGGCGCCTCTCGTCGCAATCGATCACGAAGGCGGGCGGGTCATGCGACTTGGCGAGCCGTTCACTCACTTCCCACCGGCTTCGGTGTTGGGCGCGCGCAAGGATCCTGCGCTCGCGCGCGATGTGGCTTTTGCCATGGGGCGGGAACTCGCGAGCGTCGGCTTCGACCTGGTTTATGCTCCGGTCCTCGACGTTCTTACGTGTAAAACCAACACCGTCATTGGCGACCGCGCCTTCGGCGATGACCCCCAACTCGTTGCGCGACTCGGCTCCGCACAAGTGCGCGGCTTTCTCGACGCGGGCATCCTTTGTTGTGGAAAGCATTTCCCCGGTCACGGCGATACCGAAGTCGATTCTCACCTGGACCTGCCTCGCGTCGAAGTCAGCTTCGAAGTGTTGCGGCAACGCGAGCTGGTACCCTTTCGGGCAGCCATCGATGCAGGCGTGCCCATGTTGATGACAGCCCACGTTACGTACTCCGCTTCCGCCAGCCAGCTACCCGCGAGCTTCGACCCCTTTTTCTTGCACACCGTGGTTCGAGAGCAACTGCGCTTTTCTGGCGTCGTGGTCACGGACGACCTCGAAATGGGCGCAGTCAAACGGATGGCATCGCCGGCAGAAGCCGCAGTGCGAGCCATCGCCGCAGGTGCGGATGGCGTGCTCGTTTGCCAAACAACGGAAGCTGCTCTCGCGGTGTGGCAGGCTCTCAGCGAGGCAGCCCAAAACCAGCCACAGGCACGCGAGCGAGTTGCAGCGGCACACGAGCGGTGGCAAGCCTTGTGCCACCACCTCGACCGCTCCCGGCGGAACAAATGCGAACTCCCTTGTCCGGAACACCGCCGCCTCGCCCAAAACCTTCAAAGGACGCCGGCAACCGGAGCCTGAACATCGACGGGCGAGAGTTCTGCCCAAGCCAACGCCGGGCATCACGCCAAGCCAGATAACCGCCGGTGCCTTTGTCTCGTGTCGCTCCCCCGGCTTGCCTTGGCAGCATCCTCATGCAAGCGGCCAACAAGGAGGAGGGGAAGGCGATGTCAGACCTGAACGGAAAATTTGCCCTCGTCACGGGCTCCTCGCGAGGTATCGGGCGCGGAATCGCTCTCGAACTTGCGCGCGCAGGCGCGCATGTAGCTGTTCATTATCGCCGCGAGCGGGAAGCAGCGGAGGCTACAGCCCGCGAGATCGAAGCCCTCGGCCGAAAAGCCGTGGTGGTGGCAGCGGACGTTTCCGAGTGGGAGCAAGTGCAACGAATGGTGGAACAGGTCCTCGCCAGCTTCGGGCGGCTCGACATTGTCGTGGCGAATTCCGGAGTAGCGTCGCGCCCTGCACCGGTGTGGGACATGGATGTGGAGCACTGGCACCGGGTGATTGCCGTGGATTTGCACGGTGCCTTTTACACATGCCGCGCCACGGTCGGTCACCTTGTCCGGCAGGGCTCAGGGGTGGTGATCTTAGTTTCGTCCATCGGGGCTGACCTCTGCGCCCCCTTTGGCGCGCCGTACTACGCGGCCAAAGCAGCCGTGAACGCGCTGGCGAAAACGCTGGCCAAGGAATGCGCACCTGCTGGGGTGCGGGTCAATGTGATTGCGCCGGGGCTCATTCACACCGACATGGGCGAGCGCATGATTCGCGCTCACGGGGAAGCGCTACTTTCCACCATCCCCCTGGGCCGCGCAGGCACGCCGGAAGAGATTGGCAAGGCGGCCGTGTTCCTTGCCAGCGACGATGCCGCCTTCATTACCGGGAAGATTCTCCGCATCGACGGAGGAGCTTGGATGTGACGTAGCCCGTTGCCTCCGGCAGCATAGGGTGGCAGCGCTAGGCGGCCTCGGGTAACATGGTGAGCGAATCTTTGCGCGAGGAAACCACCGGATGCAGCGGGAATTTCGGATCCGTACGCGCCAAAAACGCGAGCTCGTCGACATCACGAGCCAAGTGGCCGAGATTGTCCGCGCCAGCGGCGTTTCAGAGGGTATCTGCCATGTGTACGTGGCACACGCGACCGCGGCGGTGGTTATCAACGAAAACGACGACCCCAACGTGTGCCTGGACTTCCTCGAATGCCTCGACAAACTCGTGCCCCACGGAATCTGGCGGCACGACCGTGTGGACAACAATGCCGCCGCTCACATCAAGGCAGCCATGCTGGGACCGAGTGAAAGCATTCCCATCCATTCGGGGAGACTCCTTCTTGGCACCTGGCAAGCCATTATGTTGGCAGAACTCGATGGTCCTCGGGAACGGCGCGTGATCGTAACGGTGCAGTGACCTTCGGATGCCTAGCTCGCAACCACCGCGCTCTGCGCACTTTGCAGACCGATTGCTCGCTCGGGTGCGTTCCCTCGGTCACCCCTTGTGCCTCGGGCTGGACCCGCACTTGCCGCTGATTCCACCTTTGTTCCGCCACGAAAACATGGAACCACACCACCCTGCGACGGCGGAGCACGTGGTCCGCTTCCTTTGTGCGGTGCTGGAACGATACGAAGGCCACGTTGCTGTGGTGAAACCGCAAGTGGCTTTTTTCGAGCAAATGGGGGCAAGCGGGTTCGCTGCTCTCGAGAAGGTGATCGCCCGCGCCCGCGAGCTGGATATGCTCATCGTGCTCGACGCCAAGCGGGGCGACATCGACTCCACGGCCCAAGCCTATGCACATTCTTTGGCACCGGAATCTCCCCTTCATAGCGACGCGATTACTGTCCACCCTTACTTGGGCCGGGACAGCATCGAACCGTTCACCCACGCCGCAGAGACCTATGGTGGGGGCGTGTTCGTGTTAGTGAAAACCAGCAACCCAGGAGCAGCCGACTTGCAGGACCTCACCTGCGGGGGCCGTCGCTTGTTCGAGCACGTTGCCAGGATGCTAGCGCCCTCGTGCGAGCGCTTGCGCGGGTCGTGCGGCTGGTCGTCTCTCGGAGTGGTCGTCGGAGCACATCACACCGAGGACGCGATCCGCATTCGCCAACTGCTTCCCCATGCGCTGTTCCTCGTGCCAGGGTTCGGAGCTCAGGGCGCGGATGCGCGAGCCGCGGTGGCCGGCTTCGTTCCGGGCCCGAGTGGACGCGAAGGCGGCATCGTCAATTCCTCGCGGGCGCTCCTGTTTCCCCCTGGCAGTCACACCGACGACCTTGCCACCTGGGAGCGAGCCATCGACGAGGCGCGTGACCGCGCCATCGAAGCGCTGCGTGCTGCGACTCGCGGCTAACGGAGGCGTCGGGTCGCCTCAGCTAAGGCCCACGATTTGGCCGTCGCGCACGTCGATCTGCGTAGCCAGGGGCTCCCTGGGTAGGCCCGGCATCCGCAAGATGTCTCCGAGCAACACCACCAGGAACCCTGCACCCGTCGCCGGCTGAATGGCACGCACGGTGACATCGAAATCTGTTGGTCGGCCCAGCCGTTTCGGATCGTCCGAAAGCGACGTCGGTGTTTTTGCCAAGCACACGGGAAGCTTGTCGAACCCGTATCGCGCAATGAGCTGCAAATCGCGCTCGGCCTCTTTCGTGTACACAACGCCACGGGCGCCGTACATTGACTGGGCCACCTTCAGGATCTTTGTTTGCACAGGCTCGCTCCAATCGTACAACGGCCGAAAAGGTTTGCTTTGCTTCTCCGCGTGCGCCATCACCGTTTGCGCCAAGGTCGTGCACCCCTCACCGCCGCGACTGAACGGCTGTGCCACTGCCACCGGCACCCCGAGGTAGCCGCAGCGACGCCGCACAACCTCGACTTCTTCTTCCGTGTCCGTCGCGAACCGATTGATGGCAACGACCGGGGGTTCGCCAAAACGGCGAATGTTCTCCACGTGCTTGTCGAGGTTCGGCAAGCCCTTGGCCACCGCGGCCGGGTTTGGCCGTGCAACGTCCTCCGGGGCAACGCCGCCGTGCAACTTGAGCGCTCGCACTGTCGCCACCAGAACAACGGCCGCTGTATCGAAGCCGGCGGTGACGCACTTGATATCGAAGAACTTCTCCGCCCCCAGGTCGAAGGCAAAACCGGCCTCGGTAATCGCCCAGTCGGCGCAATCCAGCGCGAGTTGCGTCGCGATGATGCTGTTGCAGCCATGGGCAATGTTGGCGAACGGCCCTCCATGCACCAACACCGGTGTGCCTTCGCGGGTTTGCACCAGGTTGGGCAGAAGCGCGTCCCGCAGCAAGGCCAGCATGGCGCCCGTGGCTTTCAGTTGATCGGCAAAAACCGGCTCGCCCGAATACGTAAAGCCCACCAAGGTACGGGCCAGCCGTGCGCGTAAATCTTCAGCGTCGCGCGCCAGGCACAGCATGGCCATCACTTCGGATGCGGCGGTGATATCGAACCCTGCCTCGCGGGGGACGCCGTGCGCCGCACCGCCCAAACCCGTCACGATGAAGCGCAAACTCCGATCGTTCACATCCATCACCCGCTTCCAAGTGATGCGGCGGGGGTCGATACCCAAGGGGTTACTGAAGTAGACGTGGTTGTCGACCATGGCCGCGAGCAGGTTGTGTGCAGCGGTGACCGCATGGAAGTCGCCAGTGAAGTGAAGGTTGATGCGATCTGCCGGAACCAAACTAGCCGCGCCACCGCCGGTGCCTCCGCCTTTGATCCCAAAACACGGACCTAAGGACGGCTCACGCAACGCAAGACACACGGACTTGCCTAACAACCGAAATGCGTCGGCCAGGCCAATGGCGATGGTTGTTTTGCCTTCACCGGCCGCAGTGGGAGTAATCCCAGAAACCAAGATCAATCGTGCTTGGCCTGCCCGGCGGCGGCCCCGGTAAACAGCGTGCGGTTCGACCTTGGCCATTTGCCGTCCGAACAACATCAAGTCATCTGGCCCTAACCCCAGTTCGGCTGCCACATCCTCGATCGCCCTCGGTGCCCGTATCTCGTGCTCGCGCATCGCCTCTGCCCTCTACCATGTTTTTTTCGGCCTCGCTCAGGCCGCGTTAACTTGTCCACTTCCAGTCGCGAATCTCCGGTAAATCGTCCCCGTACTTGGTGATGTATTCACGGTGCTCCACCAATTTATCGCGAATCGCTTGTTTCACGTACGCTTTTCGTGCCCCGAGGCCGGGCACGCGATCGATGACGTCTTCCACCAAGTGGAATCGATCCAAATCGTTCCGCACGCACATGTCGAATGGCGTCGTCGTCGAACCTTCCTCCTTGTAGCCACGAACGTGCAAATTCGGGTGGTTGGTACGCCGGTACGCCAAGCGGTGAATGAGCCACGGGTAACCGTGAAAGGCGAAGATAATCGGTTTGTTGGTGGTGAACAGAACGTCGAACTGGGCATCGGTGAGCCCATGCGGGTGCTCGCTACGGGGCGGTAGAGTCATCAAGTCGACAATGTTGACCACCCGCACCTTCAGTTCCGGAATGAAGCGACGAAGTAGCCAAGCAGCCGCAACCGTCTCCAGCGTTGGCACGTCGCCACAACAGGCCAAGACCACGTCCGGTTCGCTGCCTTCATCGTTGCTCGCCCAGGGTAGGATCCCGATGCCGGTGGAACAGTGCTTGATGGCGGCATCCATGTCGAACCATTGAGGTGCCGGCTGCTTCCCCGCCACGATCACGTTGATGCAATCGCGGCTGCGGAGGCATTGGTCGGTAACGCAAAGAAGCGTGTTCGCATCGGGAGGCAGATAAACGTGAATGAGTTCGGCTTTCTTGTTGACCACGATGTCCAAGAAGCCAGGGTCTTGATGCGTAAAGCCGTTGTGGTCCTGCCGCCAAACGTGCGAGGTGAGGAGGTAGTTGAGTGCCGCAATGGGCCGGCGCCAAGGGATGTGCCGCGCAACTTTGAGCCATTTGGCGTGTTGGTTGAACATGGAATCGACAATGTGGATGAAGGCCTCGTAGCAATTGAAAAAGCCGTGTCGGCCAGTGAGCAAATAGCCTTCGAGCCAGCCCTGGCACTGGTGTTCGCTCAGCATTTCCATCACCCGTCCATCCGGACTGACAGCCTCGTCTTCGGGCGTCGTTTCGGCCACGGAACAGCGGGTGGTGACTTCGAACACATCGTTCCACCGGTTGGATGTGGTTTCGTCCGGGCTGAACACCCGAAAATTCCGGGCTTCGGCATTGAGGCGCAGCACATCGCGAATGTATGCCCCCTGCACGCGTGTAGCCTCTGCCACCGCGCTGCCGGGCGAGGGAACATCGACGGCGTAAGCACGAAAGTCGGGCAAGCGTAAGTCACGCAACAGCGTGCCACCGTTGGCGTGCGGGTTGGCGCTCATGCGGCGAGGTCCCTTTGGAGCCAAGGCTCGCAACTCCGCGCGGAGTCGGCCTCGCTCGTCGAACAGTTCCTCCGGCCGATAGCTGCGGAGCCAAGCTTCCAGGAGCTTGAGTTGCGCTGGATCTTCGCGCACACGAGACAGCGGCACTTGATGGGAGCGAAACGAGCCTTCCACGGGCTTGCCATCCAGCTCTTTCGGTCCGGTCCACCCCTTGGGCGTCTGAAGAACGATCATAGGCCAGATCGGCCGCAGGCGGCTTTTACCTTCGCGCGCCTCATGCTGAATCTCCCGAATGCGAGCGAGGCACCAATCCAAGGCAGCCGCCATCTGATCGTGCATGACGGAAGGGTCGCTGCCCGTGACGAATCTCGGCTCGTAACCATAACCGCGGAGCAACATCTCCAGTTCCTGCCGAGGAATACGGGCCAGGATGGTCGGACCAGCAATCTTAAATCCGTTCAGGTGCAAAATGGGCAGCACGGCCCCATCGCGCACTGGATTCAGGAACTTGTTCGAGTGCCAGCTCGTGGCCAGGGGACCCGTTTCCGCCTCGCCGTCACCCACGACGCAAGCGACGATCAAGTCCGGATTGTCAAAGGCCGCTCCAAACGCGTGGGCAAGGGAGTAACCCAACTCGCCGCCTTCGTGAATGGACCCAGGCACTTCCGGAGCCACGTGGCTCGGTATGCCGCCCGGAAAGGAAAACTGCTTGAACAACCGGCGAAGACCTTCTTCGTCCTCCGACACATCGGGGTAAAGCTCGCTGTAAGTCCCTTCGAGGTAGGCGTGGGCCACAATTGCTGGTCCGCCATGGCCCGGCCCAATTACATACATCATGTTGAGATCATGCTGGACGATCAGCCGGTTGAGGTGGGTGTAAATGAAGGCCAGGCCCGGAGACGTTCCCCAATGCCCGAGCAAGCGGCGCTTGATGTGATGCGGTTCAAGCGGTTCGCGCAAGAGCGGGTTGTCCAGCAAGTAAATTTGGCCCACCGTCAAGTAGTTCGCCGCGCGCCAGTACGCATCGATTTTCGCACGCAAGTTGTCGCTGAGCACGGCTTCCATCGCTGACATCCTCCAAGCAGCAGTATGGCCGCGAATGGAGTTTCCGCAAAGTGCGACAGTTGTGTTCGCGGCATTCCGCAGATAGATAACCGGGCAATGGGAGCTTCATATCGTCGACGCTCTGCAGCGACCGTGCGCCTGCTGGTGGCGGAACTGAGGAACGCGGCCGAGCGCCTCGGCTATACAGTGCGCGAAGAAAAGTTGTTGCGTGAAGTGGGCTACAGAGTGCGCGGCGGGGGCTGCGTGGTGAAGGGAACGAAGATGATTTTCCTCGACCGGGAGGCTTCGCCCGAAACACACCTGGACGTGTTAGTCGATGTACTGTGGGACGAGCCACTGGAAGAACTATATCTCTCCCCGCAGGCCCGCGAACTGTTCCGCCAGCCGAGGCTTCGGTTCCCTGGAACGAACGAAGCCGCTTGAAATGGGGAAACGATGGCCCGCCAAGCTGCGGCAAAAAGCGAAACCCTCGAAGAGCGATTCCGCATCTTCCAAGATCACCTGCGCCGCTTGGGCTTGAAGTGGACCTCGCAACGCGACGATATCGCGAAAGTCTTCTTCGCGGCCAAGCGACACATCAGCGTCGACGAGCTGTACCGCGAAGTCAAAAAGGTCAACCCTCGCATCGGCTACGCCACCGTGTACCGCACGATGAAGCTGCTCAAGGAATGCGGCCTCGCTTCCGAGAGTCACTTCTTGAATGGCGAGGCGCGCTACGAGAGCACCGAGGGGCAGCACCACGACCACCTGATTTGCGTGCAATGCGGCAGCATCGTCGAGTTCGAAGAGGAACGGATCGAGCGCTTACAAGCCGAAGTGGCGCGTAAAGCTGGGTTTTTGTTTACGGGCCATCGAATGGAGCTGTACGGCGTTTGTGCGGCTTGCCAAAAGGCGCAAGGCAAAACAGCGGGAGAGAGCGACGAACGCAGTCGTGCGAGAACTTTCCCCAGCCGAGCTGGAACCGACACTCGGCCAGGCCGAGCCAGTCCTTCCGGACGACATCCGTAACCCTGCATACCCCGTACGCCTGCGGGGCCGCGTCGGGGCGCACCTGCGCGTGCGCCCACCGTCGCCGCCATCGCCACCGTCGTCCCCGCCATTGTTGGGGCGCACCTGCGCGTGCGCCCACCGTCGCCATCGCCACCACCGTCCCCGCCCATGGTAGGGGCGCACCTGTGTGTGCGCCCACCGTCGCCATCACCACCACCGTCCCCACCATGGTAGGGGCGCACCTGCGTGTGCGCCCACCGTCGCCATCGTCACCACCGTCCCCGCCATTGTTGGGGCGCACCTGCGTGTGCACCCACCGCCGTCGCCATCGCCACCACCGTCCCCGCCCATGGTAGGGGCGCACCTGTGTGTGCGCCCACCGTCGCCATCGCCACCGTCGTCCCCGCCATTGTTGGGGCGCACCTGCGTGTGCGCCCACCGTCGCCACGCACGGTATGGGGGCACGGTATGTCCGTGCCTACGATGGGCCGCGCCGCACCTGTTCGGCAAACCGGCGCAAATGTGGCACGAGCGCTCGGTACACTTCACGCTTGAATTCGACCACGATTTCCGGCAGCCGCTCCACTTCCTCCCAGCGCCAACGGCCGAATTCCGGCTTGTGGTGACCATCGCCGGGACGACACACATCGATTTCGGCCTCTTCCCCATCGAAGCGAAACGCAAACCATTTTTGCTTTTGGCCTCGATACCGGCCTCCCCAGGCCTTTGCTCTCAGTTCCGCCGGCAGGTCATAGGCGAGCCACTCCGGCACCTCACCCAACAGCGACACCGAACGGATCGAGGTTTCCTCCCACAGCTCGCGACGAGCGGCCTCGCAGGGGTCTTCCTCCGCATCCAGTCCACCTTGGGGCATTTGCCACCATGTGCCAAAGCCTTCTTCGGCGTCCGCCACGGCCACACGCTCACCTACCCACACGCGGCCGTCATGACGAAACACAGCGGCCCCCACACACAGACGGTACGGGAGCCCATCCGGCTCGTGCAATCGTTCGACCATTGCCATCCACCGTAACAAATTCAGCACCGCCCTTCGACCTCGTTCGCAGTTGCACGGACGAACAAGATCGTGCAAAGAATCCGAGACAAAAGGCAGTCCAGTAGCCTCGCTACCCGGCTGCTCAGGTGTCGCTCCACGACAAATAACCAGCCCCACCGGAAACGTCGCTTTCCTTGCATCGCAGCCTGCAAGAACTCCTCGCAGAGATGGGTCGGCTGCAGCAGGATCACTCCCAAATGGAGTACCCGCTCGGCGAAGCGAACGACACCTTGGATGTTGTCTGGCAGCGGGAGATGAGCGGCGTACCAACAATTGCTTTCGAAGTGGAACTTTCCACTTCGATCGAGCAGGCGCTCGCTCGCCTGCGCATTGCCTACGAACGGTGGGCAACACGCCCATGCATCGCCCTCGGAAGCGACAATTCGGAGCGGGTTCAAAGTGTCTTGGCTCAGCACAGCCACCGCTTTGCACAACTCGTTCGAGTTTGTTCCAAAGCGCAAGTTCGCATGGTGCACACGTTGAAGCGCGATCTCCGCTCTTTGGAGGAAAGCCTCGGGATTTACTGAACCTTGTGCGGCGAGCGACCCAAGGAAACACAAGCGCCAAGCTTTTCCTGCGGGCGTTCCGCCCGCACGCCCCGGCAGGGCTTCCACGCTCCAAAGACATACCGCCACGCAGGCCCCCGGGCATCGCAGGGACACGCGGCAATGCACCCGCCATCGCTGTCCGCACCACCATACCCACCATGGTAGGGGCGCACCTACGTGTGCGCCCACCATCGCCATCGCCACCGTCGTCCCCGCGCCTGGTAGGGGCGCACCTGCGTGTGCGCCCGCGTTCCGCGCACCACGCGCGTCCCCGCATGCCGTGGGGCGCACCTCCGTGTGCGCCCCCGTTACCGTTACCGTTACCGTCACCGTCCCCGTGCTGCCGCACACGCCTCCGCCGTCGCTATCGGCGCCACCGTACCCGGCATTGTATGGGCACACGGCTGCGGCAATGCAGACGTGGCACGGGTTTCAGCACCCGAGCAGCGCCTTGTTCACGGCCAGAATGATCTCCTCCACCGTGATGGTGCCGTCTCCGCTGGCGTCCCCGGCGAGGCACATGGAAACGTCGACACTACCCAAGGCGATGTTCACCATGGTGACGATCTCGTCGATGGTCACGCTGCCATCACCGCTACAATCGCCCGTGCAACCCCGGACAGGCGTGGCCGTGGCGGGCACCGTCGGTGTGGGCGTAGATGTCGGCGACGGTGTGGGGCTCGGGGTCGGTGTACGCGTGCCGGTGAAGCTCGGGCTCGCCGTTGGCGTTGGAGTCGCCGTAGTTGTTGCCGTGGCTGTTGTCGTCGCTGTAAGTGTCTCCGTCGGAGTCAACGATGCCGGCGGGCTGGGCGACGGCGTGTCGGTCGCAGTGGAAGATGGCTCCGGAGTGAAGGTCGGCGTCGTGGTAGGGCTCGGTGTTGGCGTGCGCGTGATCACCGTCGGTAGCGGCGTCGTCGCTGGAGCCTCCGCTCCCGCTTCCACCGCCCCGACGTCGCACGCAGCACCATACGGGCGCGGCGCCCCGCGCTGGTCCTGCGCCAGGGCCCTACCCCCGAGGTCCGTGCAGTCGCTCGCTGCGTCGATCGCTACGCTGCCTGCGCCCAAGCCGTGAACGGGAGTGTACCCCCCTCGATCCTCCAGCGGCTCTAACGCCAACGCCTCCAACGTGGCCTCCGTAAAATCACGGCAACTTCGATCCGTGGCGAAGTTCACGCCCCGCCGGCTCGTCAGCGGACCGCTGCAACTCCCGTCGCTCCCTTGGTTGCCCGCCACCAGGCTGTTCTTGAACCTCAGCACTCCAAACTCGGTCTCGCTGACAACCTCGTTAAACACCGCCCCTCCTTCGGCAGAAGCTCGGTTGAAGGCCACGGTGCTGTGCACCACATTGGCCGTAGCCCCCGCAGCGTTGAAAAGCCCGCCCCCACGAGCCCCGCTTTCGTTGCTACTCACCGTGCTGTTCACAAGCTGCACCACCCCACGGTTCCGAATCCCGCCACCGTCTGCCGGCGACTGGTTACCCCAGATGGCCGAACCCTCGATGGTCACCTCCCCCCCCTCCACGACCACGCCCCCTTGGCGGTTTTGGTTCACCTCCACGGCAAGAAGTCTACCGCCTGTGGTGCGCACACCTACACCGCCGTTGCCACTGACCCGGCACTGGCTTGCCTCCACCGTTCCCCCTCTGGCCCCGTCGCCCCCGTTGTGGGAAACTACGCTACGCACCAGCTTACCACCACCCCCGATTCCATGGCCCGCATTGCCCACGATGCTGCTCTCCCGCACATCGGCTGAACCGGCGATTCCGTGGCCCCCGTTGTAGGAAATGATGCTGCGAATCAACGTGCCACCACCCGCAATGCCATGGCCCGCGTTGCCCTCAATGGTGCTATCCCACACCTCGGCTGACCCAGCTATTCCGTCGCCCCCGTTGTAGGAAATGATGCTGCGAATCAACGTACCACCACCCCCGGTTCCATGGCCCGCGTTGCCGGATATGACGCTGCGCACCAACGTAGCGCCCCCTTCGATTCCAGGCCCGCCATTCCCCGAAATCGTGCTTCGAACCACCAGGGAAAAGTCCGTCCGAATACCAGGGCCGCTGTGGCCTTCCACCGTGCTTTCCACCAATACAACCCAACCACCTTGTGCAGCGCTGCTTCCTCCCCGGAGCTCCAGCCCCCGAAGCTCCAATTGCCCCCCCGGGGCGGAGAACAAGGGAAACGTACCATCTCCGCGCACTACGATCTGCCCAGCGCCATCCACTACTACCTTTACCTGAGGCGAAACCTCCAGCGCCCGGCGAAGCTGTATCTCCCCACTGACCGAAAAGTGCACCCGGACACTGCCCGAGCGCAAGGCCGATAGCTCCTCCAAGGCGGCGCGCAGGGTGCACTCCCCTACCATGTCCTCACAAAACCCGTCGCCTGGGTCAGCATCGATCCGGTCAGCCAAACTTCCAACCACGTAACACGGAACGAGAACAGGGCGAGGGGAACTCTGGCGGGAGGAGTTATCCCCCCAGCACTCCACACTGCCGTCCTCCCGTACCCCGCAGGTGTGCGCCCCTCCGGCACTGACCGCTCGAAACACTCCCCCAGGAGAGGAACTCTGGCCATAGTAGTTATCCCCCCAGCACTCCACACTCCCGTCCTCCCGTAGCCCGCAGGTGTGGTACCGTCCCGCACTGACCGCTCGAAACACTCCCCCAGGAGGGGAACTCTGGCCCCAGCCGTTATACCCCCAGCACTCCACCCTGCCCTCCTCCCGTAGCCCGCAGGTGTGCCATCCTCCCGCGCTCACGGCATGGAACACTCCCCACGAAGGGAAACTCTGGCCGTCGCCGTTGTACCCCCAACAGTCCACACTGCCGTCCTCCGATAGCCCGCAGGTGTGCCCCCCTCCGACACTCACCGCGGTGAAAGGAGGAATCGGACAAAGCTCGGCCAACCCTTGCCTTGCGAGGAGCAGCGAACAAGCCAGCGCTACGCCCCACACCCACCACGAACACACCAACCGCCACATCAACGCCCCTCGTGCACCGAGCCAAGCGGCGCTGCTTGGGAACTGCCCCCCTTCGGTGCGCGCCCCCGCAAGGCCCCTCGAACCTCGTCCCCAGCCGAAATGACTGCCCCAACCGGGACCCAATGCTGCCACCCGCATTCTTCCCTCCCACGTGAGCACGGGACTACTACGGCCCGCCTCGGCGAGTCAACCACGTGCGTCCAGAAGGCGCGGTTTCGCACGCATCGCGACGCGATGCGGAAGAAACCACCCTCACCCCGATCCCCTCTCCCACAGGGAGAGGGGAACCCTTGTAGGGGCGCACCTGCGTGTGCGCCCGCGTTCCGCGCACCATGACCGTTCCCATGCTGCCACACACGTCCCCGGCATTTTAGGGGCGCACCTGCGTGTGCGCCCGCGTTACCGGCACCGTCACCGTCCCCGTGCTGCCGCATACGCCTCCGCCGTCGCTATCGGCACCACCGTACCCGGCATTGTATGGCCACGGCGGCGGCAATGCAAACGTGGCACGGGTTTCAGCACCCCAGCAGCGCCTTGTTCACGGCCAGAATGATCTCCTCCACCGTGATGGTGCCGTCTCCGCTGGCGTCCCCGGCGAGGCACATGGAAACGTCGACACTACCCAAGGCGATGTTCACCATGGTGACGATCTCGTCGATGGTCACGCTGCCATCACCGCTACAATCGCCCGTGCAACCCCGGACAGGCGTGGCCGTGGCGGGCACCGTCGGTGTGGGCGTAGATGTCGGCGACGGTGTGGGGCTCGGGGTCGGTGTACGCGTGCCGGTGAAGCTCGGGCTCGCCGTTGGCGTTGGAGTCGCCGTAGTTGTTGCCGTGGCTGTTGTCGTCGCTGTAAGTGTCTCCGTCGGAGTCAACGATGCCGGCGGGCTGGGCGACGGCGTGTCGGTCGCAGTGGAAGATGGCTCCGGAGTGAAGGTCGGCGTCGTGGTAGGGCTCGGTGTTGGCGTGCGCGTGATCACCGTCGGTAGCGGCGTCGTCGCTGGAGCCTCCGCTCCCGCTTCCACCGCCCCGACGTCGCACGCAGCACCATACGGGCGCGGCGCCCCGCGCTGGTCCTGCGCCAGGGCCCTACCCCCGAGGTCCGTGCAGTCGCTCGCTGCGTCGATCGCTACGCTGCCTGCGCCCAAGCCGTGAACGGGAGTGTACCCCCCTCGATCCTCCAGCGGCTCTAACGCCAACGCCTCCAACGTGGCCTCCGTAAAATCACGGCAACTTCGATCCGTGGCGAAGTTCACGCCCCGCCGGCTCGTCAGCGGACCGCTGCAACTCCCGTCGCTCCCTTGGTTGCCCGCCACCAGGCTGTTCTTGAACCTCAGCACTCCAAACTCGGTCTCGCTGACAACCTCGTTAAACACCGCCCCTCCTTCGGCAGAAGCTCGGTTGAAGGCCACGGTGCTGTGCACCACATTGGCCGTAGCCCCCGCAGCGTTGAAAAGCCCGCCCCCACGAGCCCCGCTTTCGTTGCTACTCACCGTGCTGTTCACAAGCTGCACCACCCCACGGTTCCGAATCCCGCCACCGTCTGCCGGCGACTGGTTACCCCAGATGGCCGAACCCTCGATGGTCACCTCCCCCCCCTCCACGACCACGCCCCCTTGGCGGTTTTGGTTCACCTCCACGGCAAGAAGTCTACCGCCTGTGGTGCGCACACCTACACCGCCGTTGCCACTGACCCGGCACTGGCTTGCCTCCACCGTTCCCCCTCTGGCCCCGTCGCCCCCGTTGTGGGAAACTACGCTACGCACCAGCTTACCACCACCCCCGATTCCATGGCCCGCATTGCCCACGATGCTGCTCTCCCGCACATCGGCTGAACCGGCGATTCCGTGGCCCCCGTTGTAGGAAATGATGCTGCGAATCAACGTGCCACCACCCGCAATGCCATGGCCCGCGTTGCCCTCAATGGTGCTATCCCACACCTCGGCTGACCCAGCTATTCCGTCGCCCCCGTTGTAGGAAATGATGCTGCGAATCAACGTACCACCACCCCCGGTTCCATGGCCCGCGTTGCCGGATATGACGCTGCGCACCAACGTAGCGCCCCCTTCGATTCCAGGCCCGCCATTCCCCGAAATCGTGCTTCGAACCACCAGGGAAAAGTCCGTCCGAATACCAGGGCCGCTGTGGCCTTCCACCGTGCTTTCCACCAATACAACCCAACCACCTTGTGCAGCGCTGCTTCCTCCCCGGAGCTCCAGCCCCCGAAGCTCCAATTGCCCCCCCGGGGCGGAGAACAAGGGAAACGTACCATCTCCGCGCACTACGATCTGCCCAGCGCCATCCACTACTACCTTTACCTGAGGCGAAACCTCCAGCGCCCGGCGAAGCTGTATCTCCCCACTGACCGAAAAGTGCACCCGGACACTGCCCGAGCGCAAGGCCGATAGCTCCTCCAAGGCGGCGCGCAGGGTGCACTCCCCTACCATGTCCTCACAAAACCCGTCGCCTGGGTCAGCATCGATCCGGTCAGCCAAACTTCCAACCACGTAACACGGAACGAGAACAGGGCGAGGGGAACTCTGGCGGGAGGAGTTATCCCCCCAGCACTCCACACTGCCGTCCTCCCGTACCCCGCAGGTGTGCGCCCCTCCGGCACTGACCGCTCGAAACACTCCCCCAGGAGAGGAACTCTGGCCATAGTAGTTATCCCCCCAGCACTCCACACTCCCGTCCTCCCGTAGCCCGCAGGTGTGGTACCGTCCCGCACTGACCGCTCGAAACACTCCCCCAGGAGGGGAACTCTGGCCCCAGCCGTTATACCCCCAGCACTCCACCCTGCCCTCCTCCCGTAGCCCGCAGGTGTGCCATCCTCCCGCGCTCACGGCATGGAACACTCCCCACGAAGGGAAACTCTGGCCGTCGCCGTTGTACCCCCAACAGTCCACACTGCCGTCCTCCGATAGCCCGCAGGTGTGCCCCCCTCCGACACTCACCGCGGTGAAAGGAGGAATCGGACAAAGCTCGGCCAACCCTTGCCTTGCGAGGAGCAGCGAACAAGCCAGCGCTACGCCCCACACCCACCACGAACACACCAACCGCCACATCAACGCCCCTCGTGCACCGAGCCAAGCGGCGCTGCTTGGGAACTGCCCCCCTTCGGTGCGCGCCCCCGCAAGGCCCCTCGAACCTCGTCCCCAGCCGAAATGACTGCCCCAACCGGGACCCAATGCTGCCACCCGCATTCTTCCCTCCCACGTGAGCACGGGACTACTACGGCCCGCCTCGGCGAGTCAACCACGTGCGCTCGCGTTACCGGCACCATGCGCGTCCCCCATGCCGTACGGGCACACGTACGTGTGCGCCCACCATCGCTATCGGCACCACCGTACTCCAAAATCTCCCCCATGCGCCCCTACCATGGTGGTGCGCCAGTAGGCGGGGGCCTAGCTGCAGCACCGGGCAGGCGCAGCACTTCGCTGTTGGGATTTTGCTCCGTTTGCGGTAAAGAGGCGGCCACCGAGCGGCAAACGCTCTCCGGTGGCAGTTTGGCAACGGGAAGACGGCGATGGAGGTCGTATGGGTTTGGTGAAGGGACGGGTTAGGGTCAAGGCACAGAGGGGTTCGTTGGCTAGGCCACTAGCGATTTGCCTTCCGCTGCTGGCCTGGAGCTTGGGCGCCTTCGCCCAGCTCGCGAGTAGCTCGCCGGAACTGGTCAGTGTCAATCGCAGCGGGCGCGCCGGGAACTATGCCAGCGCGGCGCCGGCCATGAGCAGCGATGGCCGATTCGTTGCGTTTTTTTCCGACGCCTCCGACTTAGTTACGGGAGATACCAACGAAATGCGCGACGTGTTCTTGAGGGATCGCCTGCTAGGGCGGACAGAGCGCATCAGCCTCAGTGACAGCGGCGCGCAAGCCAACGGTCCCAGCCATCGTGGTGGCGACAACCCAGCCATCAGCGCTGACGGCTCTATTGTGGCGTTCGACTCGGATGCAACCAACCTCGTTACGGGCGACACGAATCGCGTCACCGACGTCTTCGTCCGGCTGCGGACTTTGGGACGAACCGAGCGAGTGAGCTTGAGTAGCTCCGGCGCGGAAGGCAACGGCCCCAGCAGTTCGCCGAGTATCGATGCAACGGGCCGATTCGTGGCGTTCCAAGCGCTCGCCAACAACCTCGTCGCCGGTGATACGAACGGGGCCTCCGACATATTCGTGCGCGACCGCGAGCAAGGCACAACCGAAGGTGCTTGCGGCAGCGTACAAGGTAACGGTCCATCGTCGCACCCCGCCCTCAGCGCCGACGCTCGCTTTGTCGCCTTTGCGTCCGCCGCCAGCAACCTCGTGCCCAACGATACCAACGGGGCTCTGGATGTATTCGTGTGCGACCGCGCCACCGGCACCGTCGAACTCGTTAGCCGCAACTCCAACGGCGAGATTGGCAACGGAGACAGCATCCTTCCGAGTATCAGCGCCGACGGACGCTTCGTGGCGTTCAAGTCGATCGCAACGAACCTGGTCCCCAACGACCGGAACGGGCTCGTGGACGTTTTCGTGCATGACCGCCTGACCAAGCAAACGCAGCGCGTGAGCGTGAGCTTCCTCGGACGCGACAGCAACGGCACCTCGTTTGCCCCCGCCATCGACTGCTCCGGGCGCTTTGTCGCCTTCGGAAGCGAGGCCACCAACCTGGTAACAGAGGATTTTAACCAAGTCGCAAGCTTGTTCGTGCGCGACTTAGTGGCGCAACGAACCTTCCTTATCGACGTGAACGCTTTCGGGGAGCAAGCGAACGCGGCCGTGCTCGATGTCGCTCCGGCGCTGTCCTGCGAACCCCTATTGGCGGCGTACTCGAGTTTGGCAACGAACCTTGCCCCCGGGGACTTGAACGAACATGCCGATGTGTACGTGCAAGGCAACTTGGTGCCAACTTGTCGCACGGATGCAGACTGCCGCGACAACAACCGCTGCACCGAAGACCGGTGCGGCAACGATGGGCTTTGTGTGTTCCATCCGATCACTTGCGAACCGATCGATGCTTGCCATGATGCCGGCACCTGCGATCCCAACACTGGCTTGTGCTCCAGCCCACCGAAACCTGAGGGCGCCGCTTGCGACGACGGCAATCTTTGCACCGAGGGTGACCGCTGTGTTGCCGGATCGTGTGTAGGCGAGGCCGTGGAATGCACGGGCGCAGATGGCTGCCATGACCCAGGACAGTGTGACCCTGCAACCGGTCTCTGCCCCAACCCGCGGCCCGATGGCACCCCGTGTTCCGACGGCAATCTTTGTACGCGGGACGACCGTTGTGTTGCGGGTCGTTGCCGGGCAGAACCCATCGATTGTTCCACGGCAGACGGCTGCCACGACCAAGGACAGTGCGACCCGGCAACCGGCCTCTGCCCCAATCCCCAACCCGATGGCAGCCCATGCAACGATGGCAACTTGTGCACCCGTAACGACCAGTGCCAACAGAGCTTGTGCCGCGGCACTGCAATCGACTGCTCCCAAGCCGACGGCTGTCACGACCCGGGGCAGTGCGACCCCGCAACCGGCCTGTGCCCCAATCCTCGACCCGATGGCACCCCGTGTTCCGACGCAAACCTCTGCACGATCGGCGACCGCTGCGAGCAAAGCCTCTGCGTCGGCACACCGAAGGATTGCTCCACCACCGACGGTTGCCACGACGTCGGCGCATGCAACCCAGCGACCGGCCTCTGCCCCAACCCGCGACCCGACGGCACACCCTGCTCCGATGCCAACCTGTGCACGATCGACGACCGCTGCATCGAAAGCGTATGCGTGGGCACGCCCAAAGATTGCTCGACCACCGGCGGAGGCTGCCACGATCCTGGAACGTGCGATCCGCGCACAGGGGAGTGCCCCAACCAACGACCCGACGGTACACCGTGTTCTACGGGGCCGTTTTGCCTGGTGGACGAAGTCTGCACCGGCGGCTTTTGTGGCGGCGGACAAAGCCGGAACTGCGACAACGGGATCTTTTGCGACGGGGTAGAAAGCTGCAACGAAGAGCTTCGCCAGTGCGTGTCTGCCGGATCCCCGTGCAGCAGCAGCGAGGTGTGTATCGAGAGCGAGCAAGCTTGTGCCACACCCACGGCACCCGTGAACCCAACCCCGACGGTAACTCCTTCGAGCCCAACACCGACAGCGACCTTCCTGGGCCCGCTAGACCGCGATGCTTGTTCCTGCGATCTCGATCCGGGGGCGCCACGGTCGCGAACTGCAGGCTTGATCTGGCTATCCGGTGCCCTTGCCTTGTGGTGGCGCGGCCGGCGTCGAACCGCAGAGGACACAAGAATTTCCGCGTCGGTTCCATCGAAGTAACGCAACAAACGCCGCGAAAGAGTGGGCGAGCCCCATTTCCGAGGACGTCCTCCGTCAGAGGGGCTCGCCTGCGCTTGCAGCTCTTCCAGCCGGTTGCGAGCATCGAACGTCGTGTCAGACAAGGAACACGCAGCACGCCAAATTGCCGCACGGCTTCGGTCCGCAGGACACACCGCGCTCCTGGCCGGGGGCTGCGTGCGGGATTTGTTGCTCGGGCGCGAGCCGAAAGACTTCGATGTCGCTACCGACGCGCCACCGGAGGTGGTGCAAAAGCTTTTCCGCCGCACCTTCCCCGTGGGAGCGCAATTCGGTGTCGTGTTGGTGGCCGATTTTGGCCCGGCCATCGAAGTGGCCACGTTTCGAGAGGAAGAGGAATATCTTGACGGCCGCCGCCCCTCGCGCGTGCACCTGGCGACCCCCGAGGTCGATGCCCAGCGTCGGGATTTCACGATCAACGGGATGTTTCTCGACCCGCAAACCAACCAAGTGATCGACTTCGTCGGCGGCCAAGAGGATTTGAAGCGCCACCTGATCCGCGCCATTGGTGAACCCACAGCGCGCATTGCGGAAGATCGATTGCGGATGCTGCGGGCGGTGCGCTTTGCGGCCGTGCTGGGCTTCGACATCGAGCCCAGCACTCTGGAGGCCATTCGGGCGAACGCCGCCAACATCGTCGGGATTGCCTGGGAACGCATCGGCGACGAGATCGTGCGCATGCTGACCGAAGGAGGCCGAGGAAGCGCACGGCGTGCTTTCGAGCTTCTCGACACGACCGGCCTCTTGGTGCACGTGCTTCCCGAGGTGGCTGCTATGAAAGGGGTCGAGCAACCCCCCGAGCATCACCCGGAAGGCGATGTGTGGACACACACCTTGCTCGTGATTGGCCAGCTCGATCATGCAAGCGTTACTCTGGCCCTTGGAGCTTTGCTGCACGATGTGGCCAAGCCCGTTACCCAGGCACGGCACGATGGCAAAATCACCTTTTATGGCCACTGCGAGCGCGGGGCAGAAATGGCTGTTGCCATCTGCCAACGCCTGCGACGTAGTCGGGAAGTTTGGGAGCGGGTCGCGTTTCTCGTGCAAGAGCATTTGCGCCATATCCACGCGCGAGAAATGCGGCCGAGCACGCTCAAACGCTTTTTAGCGCAAGAAGGAATCGACGAGCTGCTCGAACTCGTGCGTATGGACATCCTGGCTTCCAACGGCAATCTCGACACCTGGGAGTTTTGCCGGGCCAAGCTCGAGGAGTTCCGCAAGCAAGGGAGCCTTCCTCAACCGTTGCTCCGCGGGCGCGACTTGCTCGCCGCAGGCTATGCGCCCGGCCCCCGAATTGGCGAGATCCTTCGCGCTGTTCGCGACCTACAACTGGACGGTAAACTCCACACGCGAGAGGAAGCACTCGCCTGGGTGGCAGAACGCTACCCCCGCGAGAAAGGCTAAATGACCTCGCGCTCCTTGAGTGCGGCCACTTCCTCCCACGAGTAGCCCAGCAAATCCACCAAGATCTGTTCGGTGTGCTGGCCAAACTCGGGCGCCGGCAAACGGATAGTACCGGGGGTCGCGCTGAGTTGCACTGGCAGTCCGACAACTTTCGTGGGGCCAAACCGCGGATGGTCGAAGGGAACGACGTAATCGTTGGCAACGACCTGAGGATCGTCCGGCAAGTCGTCTACCGAGTTCACCACGGTAAAAATGAAGTCTCCACCTTTGCGGAGAATCTCCACCCACTCCGCTCGCGGCCGCGTGGCGAAAATGTTGTCGAGGATTTCTACGGCCTCGGCAGCGTGCGCTGCGCGGGCGCGCAAATCGGCAAAGCGTGGGTCGTGTGCCAGCTCCGGATGACCGAGCACACGAACGAAGTCTGCCCAATAGCGGTCGGGCTGCAACATGCCGAGGCAAATCCACAAACCATCCTTGCAGCGATAGTGGTTCCACAAAGGGTTGGCGGCATATTTTCGTGGCATTCGGGGAATGGCAAAACCCATCATCGTGCGCGACGACACCGACAGCCCTTGCAGCCACATCATGCTGCCAAGGTGTGAGGCATCGACCTTCTGCCCGACTCCAAAGCGCTCGCGCGCAAACAAAGCAGCTAACACTCCGTAAGCGAGCATGATGGCACCCATTTGGTCGGCAATTCCGCCAGCCACTTGCAGCGGCGGCATGTCCGGTTCGCCCACGGCGTACATAAAGCCCGAGCGGGCAAGCCCCATTTGATCGAAAGAAGGGTCTTCCGCTTCAGGCCCCCGCGGGCCGTAACCTGTGGCGCTCGCGTAAATCAGTCGGGGATTGCGTTGAGCCAAATCTTCGTATCCTAGGCCCAAGCGCTCCGCGACACCGAGCCGGAAGTTTTGGACGAAAACATCAGACTTCTCCACCAGCCGGTACACAATCTCGCGCCCTTCGGGCTTTTTCAGATCGATGGCCATGCCCAGTTTGTTGCGGTTGTTCGCCTCGAAGTAGAAGTTCGGCCGGTCGCTCAAATCGATCCCGCTCATTTTCAAAATGCCACGGCCCGGATCCCCGCTTTCCCGCTGCTCGATCTTGATGACCTCGGCACCTAAGTCGGCCAGCATCACGGAAGCCACCGGCCCTTGCTGCCAAATCGTCCAATCGATGACGCGAATTCCCTCCAGTGGCGCTGGCATAGGGATGAACTCCTTTCTGCTGCTTGCATTCATGGCATTTTTCGGGTGTTACCGACAGAGGGGGAACGCGCGTTGCGATGGGGAACGTGGGCGCACACGTAGGTGCGGGCGCACACGAAGGTGTGGGCGCACACATAGGTGCGCCCCTACGATGCGGACGCGTGCGCGGCAGCGTGGGAACGGTCAGGGTGCCGGTCACGGAGGCGCACACGTAGGTGCGGGCGCATACGTAGGTGCGGGCGCACACGTAGGTGTGGGCGCACACGCAGGTGAGGGCGCACACGCAGGTGAGGGCGCACACGCAGGTGAGGGCGCACACGAAGGTGTGGGCGCACACATAGGTGCGCCCCTACAATTGGGCGGGTTACCACAGGTAGTGGATTGGGCGAATCCACTCGCGGGTCAGCGGGTCGGACAAGGTGAATCCGAAAAGGATGGCGAGAAACAAAACTCCGATCACAAGGGAAAGCTTCACCAAGTAATCGCTGTAGCGTACATGCATGAAGTACAAGATCACCAGCGTGGCTTTCGTGCATGCAATGCCGAGAGCGACGACGTTGTTGAAAAACCCGAGATCGATGTAGGCCACGGCCACCGTGATGGCAGTCAACACCATCAAGGCAAAAAAGATCAGGAAGTACACTCGCGTGGGAACCACGTGAGACGCCATCGTTACGCTTCCTCCTCAATGATGGGCAAACAGGTACAGCAACGGGAACAAGAAGATCCAAACGATGTCGACAAAGTGCCAGTACAGCCCGAACATCTCCACCGGGGTGTTGTATTCTGCGGTGTACTTGCCCTGCAGGGAGAACAACAACAGCACGATCAAGCCTATGGCGCCTACGACCATGTGGAGAGCGTGCATACCTGTCATCGCGAAGTACAGAGAAAAGAAAATCAACTGCTGCCGCGCATCGGGTGCATCCACCCGCCACTGGAGGCCGGGCACCAAGCCCTCGTGCCATTTGTGGCTGTACTCGACGACCTTGACGCCAAGAAAGGTGCTGCCCAGGGCCAAGGTGAGGAACAAGAACAAAACGAGTTGGCCGCGGTGGCCCGTCTGCGCCGCATGCACCGCCAGCGCCATGGTCAGGCTCGAGGCGATGAGCACACCAGTGTTGAATGCGCCTAAGGTTACGTCCAAATGATGACTCGCGTGGGCGAAGGCCTCGGGATAAGCCGAACGGTAAATGGCATAAGCCAGAAAGAGCCCACCGAAAAACATGATTTCCTGGATGAGGAAGGCCCACATGCCGAGCACAGCCGCGCTGTACTGCTGTTCGGCATCGTCGAACTGATGATGCACATGAGCGTGGCTGGCAGCCACGGAACCGATGCTAGCCAACGGTCACCTCCTCCAAGTCATAAGCGTATGCTGGCCGCGTGACCACGGGCGGTTTTTCGAAATTCTCCGTCGGGGGCGGGGAGGGCGTTTCCCACTCAAGGCCGGTTGCTCCCCAAGGATTCGGTGACGCCTGTTCTCCGTAACGCATCGACCAGGCGAGGTAAATAAACGGCAGTAGGTACCCGACCCCCAAAATCGACGAACCGGCGGTGGAAAGAACGTTCAACACCTGAAACTCATCCGGGTACACGTGATAGCGCCGCGGCATTCCCAGGTAACCCAAGATGAACTGGGGGAAGAACGTGAGGTTAAAGCCAAGAAACACGATGGCCGCGGAGATGCGTGCCCAAACTTCGGGGTACAGGCGGCCGGTGATTTTCGGCCACCAGAAATGCAGCCCGCCCAAGTACGCCATGATTGTTCCGCCGACCATGACGTAGTGGAAGTGCGCCACGACGAAGTACGTGTCGGTCACGTGGACGTCCACGCCAAGTGTGGCCAGGAACAACCCCGTAAGGCCGCCGATGGTAAAAAGGCCAATAAACCCGAGCGCGTACAACATTGGAGCGGAGTAAGAAACCGAGCCGCGGTACAACGTTGCCGTCCAGTTGAACACCTTGACCGCCGAGGGGATGGCCACGCCAAAACTAATGAAGGAGAAGATCATGGCGGCGTACACCGACATGCCGGTCACGAACATATGGTGGGCCCAAACCAAGAAGCCCAACACGGCAATGGCCACGGAGGAAAGCGCCACGAAGCTGTAGCCGAAAATACTCTTGCGGGAGAAACACGTCACCAGCTCGCTAATCACACCCATTGCCGGCAAGATCATGATGTAAACCGCCGGGTGCGAATAAAACCAAAACAAATGCTGGAACAGGAGCGGGTCGCCACCATAATTCGGATCGAAGATACCGAAGTGAAAGGCTCGCTCGAGAGCCACCATGACCAACGTGATCGCCAGTACGGGCGTACCGAGAACCTGGATCAAGCTCGTGGCGTAATGCGCCCAGACGAACAGCGGCAAGCGGAACCAAGTCAGCCCCGGGGCGCGCATGCGGTGGATCGTGACAATGAAGTTGAGGCCCGTGAGAATACCGGAAAAACCGTTGATGAAGATACCAATTGCCGTCGGTATTACGTTGGTGTTCGAAGCAGTGGTGCTGAAAGGAGTGTAAAAGGTCCAACCAGTGTCCACCCCACCAGTAACCATCGCGTACAGGGTAAAGAGCGCCCCAACGACATAAAGGTACCAGCTCAGCAGGTTGATCCGCGGGAACGCAAGGTCGCGGGCGCCGATCATCATCGGAATCAAGAAGTTCCCCAATGTGGCTGGTATGGCCGGCAACAAGAAGAAAAACACCATGATGATGCCATGCATGGAGAACATCTTGTTGTAGGTGTCGGCGGCCAGGAGATCGCCTTGGGGCGTAAGCAGTTCGAGCCGAACGGCGGCGGCAAAAAGCCCGCCGATGGCAAACATGATCGTGACCGAAATCAGGTACAAAATGGCAATGCGCTTGTGGTCACGGGTAATGAGCCACGAGAGCAAGCCATATTCTGCGTTCAGGTAGTTGCTCCGAACTTCTACGCTGTTCATCGTTTTAACCGCCTAACGGTGTGACTTTCGCCTCTCACTGTGTTTCGGTGCCTGCCTTACCGGTTTTGATATAGGCCAGGAGCTGCATCAGTTGCTCTTCGTTGACCAGCCCTTTGAAGGTCGGCATGATGGGCTGATAGCCTGCAACGATTTTCGCCTGCGGGTTCAAAATCGATTCCCGAATGTAATCTTCGTCGGCTACGACGGAGCTACCATCCTGCAGCGAAACCGTGTGGCCGAACAAATTCGCCAACGACGGACCGAGTGCACCAGCTTGCGCGCGGTGGCAACTGACGCATCCGAGCTTTTTGAACAGCTCCGCCCCTGCACTCGCCATCGCGGCTTGCTGATCCTCGGGTTTGGCTGCGGGTACGGCAGCCACCGCGGTCGTTGCCGCTCCGCTGAGCCATGCCTGATATTCCATCGGCTCCATGACCACGATACGCCCAATCATCTTCGCGTGTTCCGTACCGCAATACTCCGCGCAAAACAGGTGATAAGTGCCCGGCTTCGTGGCCTCGAACCACGCGGTCGTGTAACGGCCAGGAATGGCGTCTTGTTTGATGCGGAAGGCGGGAACGTAAAAGCTGTGAATCACGTCTTCCGACGTCATCGTGAGTTTGATCGGCTGCCCGACAGGAACGTGGAGCTCGTTAATCTCCCGCTTGCCCTCGAGATGCTGAAGTTTCCACATCCACTGCTTGCCCACGACGAACACTTCCATGGCGTTGGGCGGCGGAACGGCAAGTGCCAGGTAAACCTTTGCCCCCCAAAAAAACATGATCATCGCCAGGCCGAACGGAATAATCGTCCAGGCCAATTCGAGAGCCAGCGAGCCATGGATTGCGGGCGGCCGTTCGGCTTCGCTGCGGCGGCGGTACTTCACGGCGAAAACCACCACCAACGCCGCGATGAGCACGGCGAAAAATCCGCTGACCGCTACCAAGAACAAGTACAACGCATCGACCTCACCGGCCATGGTCGATGCACGTTCCGGAAACAGAGCAAAGTTCGAAGCCATGCTTGATCGCTACTCCACGTTGAAAATCAAGGCGCGGCCCCCGTTCGGGCCCATGAGTTGTGCGCCGCAGCCGCCGAATGGCGCTCGCGCCGTACCATCACGACAATGAAAGTGACCAGCGCTACCAGCGTGATGACTCCTCCGATTCGTATGGAGTTCAACGCAATGGCGCTGTAACGGCCTGTGGCAGGGTCGTAGTGGAAACAATACAGCAACACCTTGTCCACGGGGGAACCGATTTTGCCGTCTGCTGCTTCGATCAGACCAAAACGCAAATCTCGTGGTGAAAACTCTACGCCGTAAAAATACCGGGCAATCCTGCCCCCCGGTGTCAGCACCACCAACCCCGTTGCATGGGCATACTGCTGGTACTTTTCATCCCAGGCGTAACGAAAACCCACCGCTTCCGTGAGCGCGCGGATGGAAGCCTCGTCGCCCGTGAGAAAATGCCAGCCTGCCTCGGCGCCTGGCCGCCGGTACTCTTTCAGGTACGTTGCCTTTTTCGCTGCAGCCAGCTCGGCCGACTCCCGCGGATTGAACGACACGTTGATCGCCACGAATTCCTTCCCCAGGTCGAACCGCAAGGCCCGCAGGGCACTCACAAGCCCGTTCAGCACCAAGGTGCACAACATTGGGCATTCGTAATAGGACAGGGTTAAAATTACCGGCTTACCCTGAAAGTAGTCCCCGAGGCGAACCGGCTGACCCGTTTCGTCCCGAAACGTGAGCTCCAGGGGCACCTGGGTTCCCAGGCGCTGCTCGAAGTCCACCTGCTGGAGAAGCGGGACGGATTGTGTCCCCTCCCCGGTGGACGACGGCAAGCGCACCGCATTGGCGGCGCCGGCCATCAAGAGGCCGAGAAAAACCACCAGCGCGCGCGTTTTCATGGCTGGCGCTCCTCCGGCCGCGCAGGCAGCCCTTTACTCGCCAAAATTTCTATGGCCCGATCGATTGGGATCCGTGCAATGCCGTTGGCCTTATCCACCCAGCCGTACTGGTGGAGTTGATCGTCCTCCCAAGCCCGTAGCTCCAGCAAATCCTTGATCGGGGCTGGTTGTAGCCGCGGGGCAGGAGGCTCCTTGGGGACCACACCCGCAAGGGGGTTGGGTGGCGGAGCGCTGCGTTGAACGTGCTGCTCCAGCAAAACAGTGAACACATAGAGCAGGGCAAAGATCGCCACCGTCACTACCGTGCCGAGCACCACGGTGATGACAATCGGGCGACTCGGGAGGTCGCGGGTTTCGTAACTCGCAGGGGTATGCCCAGGGTGATCGGTTACAGCACGGCTCATGCGTGACCTCCTGCTGCAGGTAGCGAGGGATCGTTCCACACGATCAAGGCGCGCCCCCGTAGCCCGCCCGTGAACGCCCAGAGCCACACACCGCCGACGCCCAGCCACGCCGTTACGTCAAGCCAGTGCACCCGGGCATGGTGCGGGGAGAAGGCTGGCGTGATCAGCCAGTAAACCTCGAGAACTCGCACGCACAGGATAAACAGGGCCACGGTCGCAATTAGCCGAGCGTTCCGCTTGATATCTCGCGACAGCAAAATAACGAACGGCAAAGCAAAGTGGAACAGAATCAGGCACAAGCCCAAGTATTCCCACCCACCGCTCATGCGCTTCAAGTACCAAGGCGTCTCCTCCGGTAAATTGCCCGACCAGATGATGAGCAACTGCGAAAGCGAGAAATACGCCCACAGCATGACGAAGGCGAACATGAGCTTGCCCAGGTCGTGAAACTGCATCGGTTGCACCACGCCACTCAACGGGCCGTTCTTCGTAAGCAAAGCGGTAACTTGAATCATAAAGGCCATGGCGCTGAGCAAGCAGCCGCCCATAACCAACACGCCGTAGAGGGTAGAGTACCAGTGCGGCTCCAGAGACATTGCCCAATCGACCGCGGCAAAGGTAAACGTGAGCCCCAGCGCCACCAACCCGCCGCGACTTAAGTTTTCCAGCCAGCCGATCGCACGCGGCTCGCCGTTTTCCTGCGCTTCGGACCATCGAGACAGGAACACGGCCAGAAGGGTCCAGACCACAAAGTACAGTACTGCCCGACCAATGAAAAACGGCACGTTCAAGTACACACTCTTGTGCTGCAACAGCGGATCGTGCGCCACCTTGGCAGCATCAGCCCACTCGTAAAGCGACTGCAGGCCGACCACCACGGGGATGAACAGCACAGCAAGCACCGGGATCGTGCGCACGGCCGATTCCAAGCTTCGGCGAATCACGGAACCCCAGGCACCGCCCGTTACGTGGTAAATCATCAGCAGTGCCAGCGAGCCCATGGCGATGCCAAACCAAAACAAGAAGCCGAACAAGTACGACTGGAAAAACTGGGTCGTATCGATCAGGGCACCGGCCAGCGACACCGCAAGCCCGATGGCACCCGCGCCCAAAGCTAACGGGCGCACCCGAAACAAGGGGTGATCCGCTGGCAACATCAAGCGACTTCGATCGTCCATGGCACTACTCATGGGAACTACCTGCTTGCGGCTTGGTCTTTACTGCCGCTTGGTCCAGTTTTGGCCGGTCCTCCGGTGGAAGCTCTGCCGCTGGCACATGCTGACTCAGTTGCAAAGCACGAATGTAAGCCACGATTGCCCATCGGTCGCGCACGGGAATTTGTGCGGCGTAGTCCGGCATGACGCCGAAACCATTGCCAATGACGTGAAAGAAATAACCTGGGGGTTGCTGGCGTAAACGATCCTGGTGGAAAGACGGAGGCTGCTTGTATCCCCGTTGCACGATCATTCCCTGGCCTGTACCCACGCGATCGTGACAAGGGGAGCAGAAAATGTTGTACCGTTCCTGCCCGCGCTCGAGCACAGCACGGGTCACGGGGAAAGGAAACTCCGGGCTAAAATTCTCGCCGATCTTGCCGGTGTACAACAACGCATCGTCATTCAAGTGGCCGCGGGCCACGGTGCCGGGCACCAAAGGCCGGACCGACCGTCCGTCGGCAAAAAAGTCACTGGGTCGAAAGCCCTTGTACTTCGGCTGGTCGTGCATGTCTTGCCGGCAGCCAGCTCCAAGCACAAGGGCAGCTAGCAATCCGAAGGCGGAAATCCACTGAGTTTGCTTGGCCGTCATTAGTCCGGCACCTCGGCAACAGAAACTGGAGACAACGACTCCAAGACACGCCGCGTTCCTTCGCGGTCGAAGAGCGGATCGGTCGACTCGACACAAAGGAAAAACCGGTCGCGTGAGGCGAGAGCGAAACGAGGCACGTTGAACACCGGGTGGTAGGGCGCTGGCAACCCATTCAGCGCGAGCATGCCCAGCACCGCCGTGAGTGCGGCGAAAAGAACGGTGCACTCGAACGTAATGGGTACGAACGCGGGAACGCTAAACAGCGGTCGCCCTCCCACGTTGATGGGATAGTCGATCACCGAGGTCCAGTACTGCAGGCCAATGCCGAACAAGCACCCGGCCAGACCTCCACAAAATACGAGAAAAGACACCATGTTGCGGTGCACACCCAGCTCCTCCCAGACCTCCTCTACGGGGAATGGGGTAAATGCATCCATACGCCGGTACCCCATTTGCCGCAGCTTACGGATGGCCTCGATCAAATGATTCACGTCGGCAAACTCCGCCATCAAGCCATAGACCGGAACGCGCGCGGTCATGCGTGCTTCTCCTTTACCTTGGCTTCAGGCAGCAGGGTGCGCATCTCGAAAATCGAGATCATGGGCAGCAGCCGGATGAACAAGAACAATAAGGTTAGGAACAAACCGATCGTGCCGATAAAGGTGCCGTAGTCGAAAATCGTTCCGGCATACATGCCCCACGACGACGGCAAGAAATCGCGATGCAAGCTCACCACGATAATCACGTAGCGCTCGAGCCACATCCCGACGTTGATGGACATGGCAACTGCGAACAGCAGGGGAATGTTGGTCCGCACCCGCTGAAACCACAGCAACTGCGGAATGATCACGTTGGTTAAAATGAGGGCGGCGTACAAGGTCTTGTAGGGCCCGGTGAGGCGGTTCTTCACCATGAAGCTTTCGTAAGGGTTGCCACTGTACCAGGCCATAAAGATTTCCATCATGTACCCGTACGCCACCACGAGGCCCGTGGCCAACATCACCCGCGCCATGTAGTTGATGTGACGCATCGTGATGAAGTCTTCGAGGCCATAGTAGCGGCGCAGCGGAATCGTCAGCGTAAGCACCATCGCAAACCCGGCATAAATCGCGCCCGCGACGAAGTACGGGGGGAAAATTGTCGCATGCCAACCCGGAATGATGCCGACGGCAAAGTCGAACGACACCACACTGTGCACCGAAACCACCAGTGGCGTGGAGAGACCGGCAAGCAACAAGTACGCGGTTTCGTAGCGGTTCCAATGACGCGCCGAGCCACGCCACCCCATGGCCAGAATGCCGTAAATGATCCGACCAACCTTGCTGGTGGAGCGATCGCGCAGGGTCGCCAGGTCAGGAATGAGGCCGACGAACCAAAACAGTGCGGAGACGGTGGCGTACGTGGACACGGCGAATACGTCCCACATCAGGGGGCTACGAAAGTTGGGCCACATGCCCATGGCGTTCGGATAGGGCAGGAGCCAGTAAAACAGCCACGGCCGGCCGAGGTGCAAAATGGGGTACAAGCCAGCACAGGCCACCGCAAACAGCGTCATGGCCTCGGCAAAGCGGTTGATCGAAGTGCGCCACGTCTGGCGGAACAGCAACAAAATGGCCGAAATCAGGGTGCCGGCGTGCCCAATCCCGATCCACCAAACAAAGTTGATGATGTCGAATCCCCAGCCAACCGGAATGTTGATGCCCCAAATTCCAATCCCGCGCACAAAGAGCACGGCCACGCATTGCAGGAAAATCGTCAGCAACACGAAGGAGATGCCGAAACCGAGCATCCACCCCTTGCGGGTTTCGGACAAAACTACAGCCGCGATCTTGTCGGTTACGGTTTCGAACGTATGGCCCGGGCCAATGATCGGGCCAAGATCCCGTGCAGGCGCGCTCATGCGTGATCCTTTCCTGAAACGAGCTCGGGATTCGGGTTGCGCACCGCAGCCAGATACGTGGTGCGCGGGCGGGTGTTCAACTCTTCGAGCAACTGGTACGTGCGCGGCAATTTCTGGAGTTTCGCAACGCGGCTGTCTGGGTCGTTTCGGTCGCCGAACACAATGGCCTCGGTGGGGCAAACTTGCTGGCAAGCAGTGAGAATTTCACCGTCGCGAATTTTCCGCCCCTCCCGCTTGGCTTGAATGCGCGCTGCGTTGATGCGCTGCACGCAGTACGTGCACTTTTCCATCACTCCCCGGCTGCGCACGCTCACGTCTGGGTTACGCAACAGCTTGAGGCTTTCCGTGTACCAGTCCTGGTACAGGTAAAAGTTAAACCGCCGCACCTTGTAGGGGCAGTTGTTCGCGCAGTACTTGGTGCCCACGCAGCGGTTGTACACCATGTCATTGAGCCCCTCGGCACTGTGCACCGTGGCGTTCACCGGGCAAACCAGTTCGCACGGCGCATTTTCACACTGCTGGCAGGGAATGGGCTGATGGACGAACTCGGGATGATCCAGGTCGCCTTCGTAGTACCGATCCACCCGAATCCAGTGCATTTCCCTTCCACGGGCAACTTGATCCTTACCGACAACGGCAATGTTGTTTTCGGCCACGCAAGCAATGGTACACGCGCCACAACCGATACAGGCGTTGAGGTCGATCGACATGGCCCACGCATAACCGGTGTACGGGAAGCCAGGATACATCGACGGCGCCTCCCCGTGCTCTCCACCGCCATGGCCGTGCGGTGCCAAGGACGGGTTATGTCGGTACTCCTCCAACGTGCCCTTGCGCAGAATGTCTCGCCCTTCGAGGCTAAAGTGGTCTTGGGTGCACGCCAAACGATAACGGCGGCCTGTTTTCCGTATCTCACCACCAGGCATGCCCCAGGGCGACCGCGACGAAGACAACTTGAACGCGTCCACCCCAATGCCACCGCCCACGCGACCTGCCTTCGGCCGGCCGTAGCCCCAATGCAATAAAACCGTATCGGGTGCTTGCCCGGGCTGAATCCACACCGGCGCCTCGACCCGCCGATCTTCGGCAACCACCTCGACTACGTCCCCGTTTTTCACCCCGAAACGCGCTGCCGTCACCGGGGCCAAGTACGCCACGTTGTCCCACGTGAGCTTGGTCAGTGGCTTGGGAAGCTCCTGCAACCAGCCGTTGTTCGCGTAACGTCCGTCATACACCGTGGGATCCGGCCGCAAGACGATCTCCAGGCCAGGTGGCGAAGCAACCAGTGGCCGCAGGGTCTGGAAAAAGTCCGGTCGAAGCGAAACCGCCCGTACCTCCGCAGCGCTTCCAGCCACGATACCATCGTGCAATGCGCGCCGCCAACGCTTCTCGAAATCCGCGTCGCCCCAAACGCTCTTCCAATACTGCTGAACCATCTCATAGCCCGTACGGCTTGGCTTGCTACTGAAGGTCGCCAGCACCTCGAGCGCACTCTTGCCGTCGTAAAGCGGGGCAATGAGTGGCTGGATTAACGTGACTGTGCCATCGTGCGCCCGCACATCTCCCCACGATTCGAGCACATGCGCCTCGGGAAGGTGCCAGTGGCAAAGCTGCGAGGTTTCATCTTCGTAAAGCCCGAGACGAATCCGCAAAGGCACCTTTTGTAACCGTTCCGCAAAGCGCAAGTCGGCTGGCGCGGTGTATACCGGGTTGCCGCCGAGGATGAGCAGCACCTCGACTTTCCCCGCATCCATGTCTGCCACCAGCGCTTGCAACGACTCCCCTTGCAACTCGGGGTGTTGCGCCACGGGCTCGACGAAGGACACGGTTTTGCCAATGTTCGCCAGCGAGCTGTTGATCGCGTAAACAAGCGCGTGCACGCTCGGCGGCAACGCTTCACCGGCCACAATCAAGCTGCGACCTCGGCTGCGGGCCAAATCTTTCGCCACCGCGGCAATGAACGCGCGGTGCGCCTCCATGCTCGCCGGCGTTTGCACCGGCAAGCCCAGCGCCGCGGCTAACGCGCGCACAAAGGCCTCGCACTCACTCGGCCGCAAGATCAACCGGTGATCCGCCACCGACCCTGTGATGCTCGGCGTGGCTTCGACCACGTACAGCCGATTCATCTGGCTGCCGTTACCATCCTCCACGCGCCGCCGCCGCGAAAACTCCCGAGCATAACGCACACCGGCCGGGTGAGGCCCCAGCAGGTCTGCCTCGACGCACAACACGACATCGGCCGCCTCGAGCCGGTAAACCGGATCCACCACTTCACCAAAGGCTGCCTTTGCACCTGCGTGCAAATGATCGCGGTTGACCGGCTCGTAATGATGCCAACGCGCTCCCGGCCACTCCGCAAGCAAGCGGCGGATTTCCGCTAGCAGCGTCGGCGAGGTTACGGTTTCCGTCAAAATCCGAAAACCTGCGCCCTTCTTCGCACCCAGCCGCTCGAACTCACGTTGCGCCGTATCGACAAACGCCGACCACGGACGAATGACGCCACCGAACCGAACCGCCTGAGATCGATCGGGGTCGTACAACGTCAAAATATCCGCTTGCGCAAAAATGTCTGTCGCGCCCAAGCTGGATGGGTGGTCCGGGTTGCCTTCTACTTTCGTCGGCCGACCCATGTGGCTTTCCACCAACACGCCCCGACCAAACCCACTCAACGGCAACGCCGTAGCAAAGTACAGCGGTTGGCCCGGAATCACCTCCTCCGGCGCCTTCACGTATGGGTAGATTTTTTCCACTGGCTGCTTCGTGCAAGCGCTCAAACCCGCGAGCCCCAGCGAGGCACCCATAAGCTGCAAGAACTGCCGCCGGCCCACTGCGTCGAGCACCGATGCCTGCCGAGGAAACTCCGCTTCCAGAAACGCCCGAAAGCCTTCACTTTCTGCTAGCTCGTCGAGGCTCCGCCAGTACTTGCGGCCCGTTGCCGCAGCAAGTTTCGCGCGCAACGCCTCAAGGTCGAACGATTGCGACTCCGACGGAAGCTCCCCTTCTGCGAGGTCTGGACGGTCTAAGCTCTGATCCTTCATTCTCGATCACCGGTGACAGATGGAACAGTTCGTGAGCTGTTCTTTGTGAACGTCGTATTCCGCAACCAAGCGAGGCCCCAACGTCTCCTGCGTACGAGACGAGACTTTGTAAGCCATGTTGAAAACTTCCCCTTTCGGCCGCACAAACGTCTCTGGGTGGCGGTGGCAGTTGAGGCACCACTCCATTTGGAGCGAATTTTCCTGCCACGTGAGGTTCATCTGGTCAATCCGCCCGTGGCAACTCGCACATCCAATACCCTTGGCCACGTGAATGCTGTGGTCGAAGTAAACAAAGTCCGGAAGGTCGTGCACCTTGATCCAAGGAATCGACTGGTCCGTGCGGAAACTGGCGCGCACCGGCTCGAGGGTCGGGCTATCCGCCCAAATCTGGGAATGGCAATTCATGCAAGTTTTCGTCGGCGGAATGCCAGCAACATGCGAAACCTCCACCGAGGTGTGACAGTACCGACAATCGATGCCCAGCTCGTTTGCGTGGTGCTTGTGGCTAAACGGTACGGGCTGCTCTATGGCCACGTGGGCACCCGTGACGTACCCAGAACGGTTGAGGAGCATGGCCCCGTACCCGAGCACTCCAAGAATAAAGACGGCACCAAAAATCGTCGCGCGCGCTAGCGCGTTTGCACTGCGATGGAAGATCTGTGACATGCGGCGGAGCCGCCTTTTAGTCAGAAGGCAGGTGTTCGCGCAATAAGAGGAGTTTGGAATTCCTCTAAAGCCACGGAAAGAATCCTTAATAAATCGTGTGGCCCAAACCCGGCGGAACCCCCTTTTGCGCTTTGGCAACTTCAGGCACGAGCTCTTCGCCACTTTTCATGCTGCGCTTGGCAGAAAGTTCAAAGTGCCGATACGTGCCGAGGGCACGTGCGGTAACAAGGGTGGCGTTCGAGGTTGGTCAGGTCGTTTTTCAGCGTTCTTGGGTGCGGCGCCTCAGCGTCCGCGGGCGTGACGAACGCGACGCAGGCTTGGGGGAAGGGGTTCTGCGCAACCGGCGATGGATTCGTTGCCACACATCCGAGTGGTTTCGCGTCCTTCGAGCCACAACAAGTGAGACCGTGACGAAATTTCGCGCCACGCAGAGCGCCTCAAGAAGAGTTGCAATCGGAAGTGATGTCGGCTCGGCAGAGGAGAGGTTGCAGCAGTGCAGCGGCGCTGGACCCACCAACCAAAGCGAGGCACGCCTCAGCGCGTACCGGTACGCCTCCGAACAACCGCGAGCACAAATTCTGCTTTACTTGCTGACAAGCCCGTTCTAAAGGCCAAGCGTGGATTTGGAGCTGGGGCTGCATGGGCGTTGGTATGGGCGGCCGGGTAAAAATGTACGCGGGGCTAGCGGGGCAGGTAGGCTATGCCGCAGCGCTCGTGCTATTTCTGGCTTCGGCTGGTTGTTCTAAAGGTGGGGACGGTAGGCCTTCGCCCAACGTGGGGCGGCTGGCTTTACAAGCATCGTGGGAGCAGCGCGACGGGAGCTTTAGTTCGCGGCTCCCTCCGGCCGCAGTCACGGTCCGCATTGTGGTCACGGATGCCGCCGGCACGTCCTGTTGCCTAGCCGTTCGTCCGAACGAGGTTCCCGTCGATCCAAGCACCGGTTCGAGAATTCTCGTGCTCGATGCGCTCGCGGAGGGAGAGGCCACGGTCCACGTAACAACCTTTGCCACTGCCGAAGCGCCAGCTCCCAGCGGTGGAGGCGACCTCGTGGCTTGTCGCACCGATCCGGTTGGAGTCGGGCACCCCTGCCGCCAAAACTTACCGGCAGCTCCCACGTACGACAGCGCGCCAGCCGTGGTGCCGGTCATTGCCGGCACGCGAAGCGGATCGGGATCCATTCAAATGTTGGCGCAGCCCTTTGTGCTGCCGCTGACGCCCCTCCCCGCAGCGGCGGTTATTGCTCCCGTTCCTGTGGAACTGCTCGTCGCCAGCGCAGTGCACCCAATCGATCGCGCAAGCTTGCAATCCGAGGTGACAATCGACGGGCAAACGACACCTCTTTTGCTCCAGTGGACGGCATGCGACGACGCGTCCGCGGAACCTTGCACTGCGGATCCGCCGCTCGGCGTCCGCGGCTATAAGGGCACCGGGGTCTGGCACACAAACGTTGCTGGCGCGGCGGGCTTGCGGATTCGTGGCCAAACTTCCGGCACAAGCCTTCGCAGTGTCGACTTCACCTTCGGATTCGGCGTCACCCCTGGTACACCCACGGTCACTTTCACCCCCACCCCCACAAATACGCCGACCACGACTCCTACCCCCACACCGACCTCCACACCTACTCGTACTCCAACGGCAACGGCCACTGCCACGCCTTCTTTCACGTCCACTCCTACTCCAACGCCGACCCATACCGCCACTCGCACGTACACACCCACGTTCACTCCTACGGAAACGCCCACGCACACCCCCACGGCGACGAGCACGGCCACTCCGACCGACACGCCGTCGTCCACTCCCACGGCCACACCAACCCCGACATCCACTCACACCCCTACCGCCTCTCCCTCGCCTACCGATACGCCCACATTCACCCCAACGGAAACGCCCACACCCAGCCCTACCGCGACTTGGACTTCCACGGCCACGCCTACGCCCACGGAAACCCCCACTCCCACGCCAACCCCGACGGCAACTCCAACCCTAACTCCGCCGCCACGTACGCTCGCCTACGTGGTGAACTTCAATGACGCATCTTTGGCGGTGATCGACACCGTAACGAACCGCCTGGTGGGCAGCATTCCCGCCGGCGACTACCCGTCCGCTATAGCCTTGAGCACCGACGCTCGTTGGGCGTACGTGGCAAACCAGTTTGCCAACCAGCTCTCGGTCATCGATCTCGATACGGGTCGTCGCAGTACTGTCGTTCCCGTGGGGACGCGCCCAGTGGCCGTGCAGGTTTCGCCGGACAACCAGTGGATCGCCGTGGTCAACCAACTCGGCAGTTCGGTCACGTTGATCGAGCGCGCCGCGCTTCGCACCCTGGCCACGGTTGGCGTGGGTTCGATGCCCACCAGCGTGAGCTTCGATCCGCGATCGGAACGAGCTTTTGTGGCCGAGCAGCTTGACGACCGCATTCGAATCATCGCCGTTCCCGACGGGACGACACTGGGGTTCGTACCCGCTGGCTCGCGACCTCAGGACGTCGTGGCCTCTCCCGACGGCTTGCGGCTTTATGTTGCCAGCGGTGGGGAGGATTCTTTGAGAGTTGTCGATCTCGATCGAGCGCAGTCGCTCGCGCGAGTGCCCGTTGGCAGGTCGCCCCAAGCCGTGGCCGTTACGCCCGACGGCACAGTGGCTTACGTGGTCTGTCGCGGTTCGAACGAGGTCGCAGTGGTGGACACGGCGGCGCTGACGCTCCGAGCGCGGATCCCCGTTGGGTCCGAACCAACAGCGGCAGCCATCCGGCCAGACGGTACGTTCGTTTACGTCACCAACTCCTTCACGAACAGCATCAGTGTGATCGACGTACCTCGTGACCTTCTAGCAAGCGCCATTTTCGGCGTCGGCGTGACGCCTGTGGACATCGCAATTGGAGTACGGCGGTGAGAAGAGTAACGTGTTGGGTTGTCGTTGCGGTGGCGGTGGTGCTTTCGGCCCTGCCGTCAGAAAGCCGGGCGAGCGAGCGCTCCAAGCGCTTGTCCGCCAAGGGACTTGTGGAGCTTCACGGGGGTCGCGTAGAGCAGGCCCTGCAATTGTTCGACGAGGCGGTGCAGGCGGACCCCACGGATGCGTTGGCCTGGTACTACCGGGCGGTCACCCGCAATCGTGCCGGCAATCGTGACGGAGCTATTGCCGATTTGCGTAAAGCCTTGGAGCTCAACCCCAAGCTGTTCGATGCCGCGTTAGACCTGGGGGTCGCCTTGGTGGAAAAAGGCGACTTCCAGGATGCCCTTACGCCTCTGCAGCACGCACGCAACTCCTCGGAACTGGAAGCACAAGCCCTCCTCTACCTCGGAATCGCGCTCTTTCGCCTCGATCGAGGGCCAGAAGCACGATCGTACTTTTGGGCGGCGATGGAAAAGGACCCGCAGTTGGAAGCGGTTGCCCGGTACCACCTTGGCATCTTGGATTATCGACAAGGACGCTGGCGAAGTGCCCGGCGGGAATTTTTACAAGTCAAAGAGCTCAAACCCGGTAGCCCCGTTGCCGAGCAAGCTGAGCAGTTCCTCACCCGCCTCCGACAGATCGAACGTGAGCGCTGGTCGGCATTCGGAAGCCTCGGACTACAGTACGACAGTAACGTCATCCTCGCTCCCTCGAGCGATTTCGGAGCGAGTTTCGCGAAAAGCGACGTGGGTGTCACACAGCAAGCCGACGGCCGCGCCACCTTTCAGCTCGGGGGTTCGTATCAAATCGCGCGCACGCGCAGTGCCCAACTTGCAGCGGGATACGAGTTTTATCAGAGCGTCCACGTCGAACTCCGACAATTCGATCTCCAAGATCATCGCGGACAGGTTTTGTTTTCCGACCGTCGCGGTTGGGGCGAGTGGGGCGGAATCGGACGGTACGACTATTACTTGCTCGACACGGACGACTTTTTACGGGAAGGGAGCCTTCTGCCGTTTGTGCGAATCCACGAGGGCGACCTCGGCTGGACGGAACTTTCCTTCCAACTACGCCGGCGCGATTTCCTCAAACCCGAGTTCCATATCCGCGACTCCACCAACTACGTTCCGGGGGTGGCCCAAGCGTTTTTCCTCAGAGGAGACCGACGGCGCTATCTCACCCTCTCGTACTTTTTCGAGGTTGAGGACACGAAGCCCGGCCGGGCTTCGCGCGCCTTTGCCTACACCGCGAATCAAGTTGGAGGTGGCCTCACGTGGGCCCTACCCTGGTCGGTAGAAGCCCAGTTCGACTACGCATTTCGCCATAAGGTCTACGAACCTGAGCCGAGTCAAAATCGCAAGGACCAGGAGCATCGCATCATTTTGCTTGCTCGTCGCCCGCTGACGGAGCATATTCTTCTCGCGGCCGGTTATTTTGGCCAGTTGAACTTCAGCAATTCCACCCAGCTTATTGGTTTGCGGCAAGAAAAGCTTTTCGAGTACGAGCGACACATCGGATCGATTACGATCGAGGCGAGGTATTGACATGTACCGACAACGGCTGATTGGAGCAGCGTTCATTGTGGCATGGTTTTTCTGCCGGGCCACCTGGGCAAGCGTGATCGAAGTGGGCACCGTTGCCGCTCTTCAAGGCGAGGTGCGGATCGAGCGCGACGGCCAAATCCTTGCGCCTGAGATCGGGAGCCCGATCGCGCAAGGGGATGTTTTAGTCACCGGCGCTGACGGCAAATTGCGTGTGGTGTTCCAGGACGATAGCGTGCTGAGTTTAGCCGAGAACTCGCGGGTGGCGGTGGACGAGAACGTATTTGACGCCAACGCTGGTCAAGCACGGTCGCTCTTTGGCTTGCTGCGGGGGAAGGTGAACGCCGCCGTTAGCGAATACTACCGCCGGCGAGGCAACGCATACGAGATTCGCACGGAAACTGCCGTGGCGGGCGTGCGCGGAACCGAATTTACCGTGCGCTTTGATCCGGCGGCGCAACTGACCGAAGTGATTGGAATCGAAGGGACGGTGCAAGTCCACAGCTTGCGCGACCCTCAAGCACCTGCGGTGCTCGTGACCGCGCGGGAGGTGACACTGGTGGAAGAAAGCGGTCCGCCCTCGCGGCCGCGCCGCCTCGACGAGCCTTTGCTGCGGGAACGGATCGAGGGTTTCGATTTCATTAGTCGCGGCCGGCCGGAGGGTATGGTGCAAACCGCGGCACTCGCCTCCGGAGCAGCAGTGGCGCGCCTTAGCGGAGAGCATTTGGTCACGGCTGGAGTACCCCCAGGCACCGAGCCTTCCAAAGTCGCGAATGTGGGCACGGAAGGCGATGCCACAGGCAAGCTTGGTCAGCCGCCAGCGGCCATTCGCTTGACCGGCCAACTGGGCTTGAACCTCGGGCAAGACTAAACCGAACGGGGACGGCCCCGGAATAACGACGGGCGTCGTCGCCGCGTCCATGGCGACCGCGTCCATATGGTGGCGATGGGAACAACTGGCGCACACACCGTGGCTATGGGAACAATGGGCGCACACGTACAAACAATGGGCGCACACATAGGTGCGCCCCTACGATGGGTGGGGGCATGGGTAACACGATGGCAACGCCCGCGGTGGTGGGAACAATGGGCGCACACGTAGGTGCGCCCGTACGGGTGCGCCCGTACAATGGCGTGGTTACCGCGAGCCAGGCAAAGTGGGCAACGGCTGGCCGCGCATATCCCCGAGCAGAGCCACAGCCATCGCGTTCGGGTCGAACAGTCGCTCCGCCAAGGCGATAATTTCGTCGTTCGTTGTCGCCTCGATGCTGGCGACAAGCTCGCTGGGCGGCACGTTGCGCCCGAAGAAAATCTCGTTCTTTGCGATGCGGGTCATCCGGTTGTCGCTCGTTTCCATTCCCAACAACAAGTTACCCTTCAATTGGTTTTTCACCCGCCGCAATTCTTCTGGTTTCAGGCCCTCGTGCTTCAGCCGTTCGAGCTCGGCGAGAATGATATCCACGACTTCTCGGACCCACTCTGGGCTCGTGCCTACGTAAATGCCGAGGTAGCCGGCGTCGCTATACGAAGAGAGGAACGAATAAACCGAGTAGGCGCGCCCTCGGCGTTCGCGAATTTCCTGGAACAACCGGGAGCTCATGCCACCGCCAAGGGCAGTGTTCAGCAAGTAGCCCGCGTAGCGCTCCTGGGCCGTTTGCGAGATCCCCGGAGTTCCCAAACAAAGATGCACCTGCTCCAACGGTTTTTCGACATAGTGAACCCCGCAAGTCGGGCGGGGCGGTGCCCCATCGAGGTTCACGGAATGCCCTCCCAAATGGCCGAAGTCACGCTCCACCCAATCCAAAATTTCTTCGTGGGAAACGTCACCTGCGGCAGCGACGATCATCCCATCGGGTCGATATCGTGCTTCGACAAATGCCTGAAAATCCTCCTGCCGGAAGCGGCTAACGGTCTCCACCGTTCCACAAACAGGGAAGCTCAACGGATGCCCGGGCCAGTAACGGAGGGCAAATAAGTCGTGTACGTAGTCATCCGGCGTGTCTTCCACTTGCAAGATTTCTTGCAGCACGACCGAGCGTTCCCGTTCGATCTCCTCCGGTGCGAACACCGAGTGCAGGAAAATATCGCTCAACAGGTCTTGCGCCAGCGGTAGGTGTTCCCGCAGCACCTTGGCGTAGTAACAGGTGTGCTCCTTGCCGGTAAACGCATTCAAAACCGCCCCGACAGAGTCGGCTTCCTCGGCAATCTGTGCTGCGGAGCGCCGCTCGGTCCCCTTGAAAAACAGGTGTTCCAAAAAGTGGGAGATCCCTGCCTGATCGGGCCGTTCGTGGCGCGACCCGTTTTCTACCCACAAACCAATGGTGACCGAAGGAACACCGGGGATCGATTCCGTGACAACCCGAATTCCATTGTCCAGTCGCGAGCGACGCACCATCGGTTCATGTTCCCGACCCATGGCTTTTCCCCCGATGGTCAGGAAGCCTCGCCCGAGCCCGAACGACCCTTCGCGCTCGGTCTGTCGGCCTTCGCTTCTTCTTCCCCTGCCTTCATGGCCTCGCGGCGGCTCAAGCGAATTTTGCCCGACTTGTCGATCTCCAACACTTTCACCAGGATCTCCTCGCCCTCCTTGAGCACGTCGGAAACTTTGGCGACGCGCCCCGGGCCAATTTGGGAGATGTGCAACAAGCCGTCCACCCCGGGCAAAATTTCCACAAATGCGCCGAAGTCGACGATGCGCCGTACGATGCCTTTGTACACTCGCCCCACTTCGGGTTCGGCCGTGATGCCTTGGATAATTTCGATCGCACGGTTCATTGCCTTGAGGTCGCTCGAGGCAATGATCACCGTGCCATCGTCCTCCACATCGATTTTCACGCCGGTTTCTTCGATGATGCCGCGGATGACCTTTCCACCCGGACCGATCACCTCGCGGATTTTCTCCGGCTTGATTTTCAGGGTGACGATACGCGGCGCATGCTGCGACACTTCGGGTCGCGGTGCGGAAATGGCTTCCTTCATTTGTTCGAGAATTTTCAACCGACCACGCTGCGCCTGATACAATGCCGCCTGCATGATCTCCCGCGTGACTCGACCGACTTTGATGTCCATCTGCAAGGCCGTAATGCCGCGGGCGGTGCCCGCCACTTTGAAGTCCATATCCCCTAGATGATCCTCGTCGCCAAGGATGTCCGACAAGATGCGAACTTCCCCGCCTTCGACGATCAGCCCCATGGCGATGCCAGCGACCGGAGCGGAAATGGGCACTCCCGCGTCCATCAACGCTAGCGTGGCCCCACAAACCGTGGCCATGGACGAGGAACCGTTCGACTCCAAAATCTCCGACACCACGCGAATCGTGTACGGGAAACTTTCTTCTGGCGGCAAAACCGCTTGAATTGCCCGCTCGGCCAATGCCCCATGACCAATCTCTCGTCGTCCGGGGCTACGCAAGAAGCGAACCTCTCCCACGCTAAACGGAGGGAAATTGTAGTGCAGCATGAACTTCTTGAACTGCTCTCCGATGAGAGCATCGATCTTCTGCTCGTCGGAAGAGGTGCCCAGGGTCGTCGTCACCAGAGCCTGCGTCTCCCCACGGGTAAACAGTGCTGAGCCGTGAGCCCGCGGCAACAAGCCTACCTCACAAGTGATCGGGCGAATGTCTTCGAGCCCACGCCCGTCGACGCGGCGGCCTTCTTGCACGATGGCGGCGCGCATCACACGCGACTTCACTTCCTCGCTGAACGCCTTCAGTTCCGCAACGCGGTCAGGAAAACGCGCCGCCAGGATTGCGATGCTCTCTTCCTCTGCCTGGCGAACGGCTTGTGCCCGCTCTTGCTTCGTGGGCACTTGAAAGGCCGCTTTCATGCGCGGCGTGGCTTCCTGTTCGAACAAGGCAAACAGCTCTCGGTCTACTTGTGGTGGCGCCACCGGCCGTTTTGGCTTGCCTACTGCACGCTGCAATTCGTCCTGCAGGTCGAGCAAGCCTTGAATTTCCCGTTGAGCCAAAAACAAGGCCTCGAGGATGACGTCCTCGGGTAACTCCTTTGCGCCGCCCTCCACCATCACGATGCCTTCTCGGCTGGCGGCCACGATCAAATTCAACTCGCTCCGGTCGAGTTCGCTCACGGTTGGATTGACCACGAACGCGCCGTCGATGCGGCCTAAGCGCACGCAGCCAATGGGCCCGAGGAAAGGTACGTCCGAAACTTGCAAAGCAGCCGAAGCTGCAGTGACGGCAAGCACATCCGGGTCGTTCTCCTTGTCGTGGGACAGCACGGTAGCGATCACCTGCGTCTCGGAGCGAAACCCGTCCGGAAAAAGCGGGCGAATCGGTCGGTCGATCAGGCGCGAGGTTAGTGTTTCCTTTTCCGTCGGCCTCCCTTCCCGTTTGAAAAAGCCACCGGGAATCTTCCCGGCCGCGAACGTCCGTTCTTGGTAGTCACAGGTCAGCGGGAAGAAGTCCACCCCTTCACGGGTCTTCTTCTCGGCAACCACGGTGACGAGCACCATCGACTCGCCATAGCCAATGACCACTGCGCCGTCGGCCTGCTTGGCCATTCGCCCACTTTCCATCCACAGCGGGCGGCCGTGGTACACGGTTTCTACTTTCTTGTACATGATGCTCAACCTCCCGGGCCTCGTTGCCCCATTTGCGGGAGGGAAAGACGCGCGGCTTGCGCCCTTGGCAGGCGCACGCCGCCGTTGGTCACTTTCGGAGTCCCAGCCGCTCGATCAAGCTCTTGTATCGATCGAAATCCTCACGCTTCAAATACTCGAGCAACCGCCGCCGCTGACCTACGAGCATCAGCAAACCGCGTCGCGAGTGATGATCCTTCTTGTGGATTTGCAAGTGTTGCGTGAGAGACTCGATGCGAGACGTGAGCAAAGCCACCTGGACTTCGGGCGACCCCGTGTCCTTCGGGTGGCGCTGGTACGATCCGATCAGCTCCTTCACCTTTTCGGGAGCCAGTCCCATCTTTCCTCCAACTTTAAATTCAGCCGCCGTGGTTAACACCGTGAACTATACGCCGCAAGGATTACGGGGTACACGCATCCTGTCCGCTTGACGCCGGCTTCCGCCTGAGTCCCGTTCCCAAGGCAGTCCTTCCCCTGCAGATTTGTTCGTCTCCGCCCCCGCGCGCCTGCGGCGTTAGGCGTCTTTCCCTTGTATCGGCCGCACTGCGAAACAATAGCCCAAAGGGGCGAGACCCAACTTCCGATGCCCAGCAACGTGCCGTTGTGCCCGCTTATCCTGGGGCAATCGCACTGGGCACAGTTCCGATCGAGGCGCTCCGCTCGATGTCGGCCAGCGTTGCCACCTTCCGATTGCTACCGGGTCGAGCTAACCGTGTTGCCTGGCTTGGCATGGAAGATCGCGCGATCCACGTCGTTCACGTCAGCCCGTGGCGCCTGCCTGTGAGCGGCTATGGCGGGTCCCAGCGGGTGCTGACTTGGCTGGTCCGCGCCCAAGTGGAACTGGGCATGCGTGTGACTGTCTTCGCTCCCCCGGGAACGAAGCTGCCCGGGGCACAGGTGGTCGAAGTCACCGAGCAACCAACTTCGCAAAACTTCTTCCGAACCATCGCCGAGCAGCTACCGCTCGACGCGCACCTGTTGCACTTCCAGCAGTTTCCGCGCCTCTCCGCCTTCCCGTTGCCGTGGGTGGTCACTGTCCACGGCAACTCACCCGGCGAGCTTGCGCCCCATCCAAATAAAATTTTCCTGAGTCGCGACCACGCCGAGCGGAGCGGATCCCGTTTTTTCGTGTACAACGGGCTCGACCCGTCGGAGTACCTCTACCGCGAGCGCAAGGACGATTATTTCCTCTTCCTCGCCAAGGTCGGCCGCAAGAGCAAAGGAATCGATATCGCTCTGCGCCTCGCCCGCGAGCTTGGCTTCCGCCTGGTGGTGGCTGGCGGTACCCGCTGGGACTTGCGAAAAACTGGCGGATGGTGGACGAGTTTGCGGTGCCGCGCGGAGTTTTTGGGCGAGGTGGACGGCCGAGAAAAGGCAGAGCTTCTCGCCAATGCTCGGGCCTTGTTGTTCCCCATTCGTTGGCCAGAGCCCTTTGGCCTCGCCGTGATCGAAGCTCTGGTCAGCGGTACCCCCGTGATCACAGCACCACTAGGGGCCATGCCAGAAATCGTGACCCCGGAAGTTGGCTTTTTATGCGCGTCGCCCGAAGAGTTTCGCGATGCCATCCGCGGTGTGGGCGAACTTTCCTCGTACGCCTGCCGCCAAAGGGTGCTGGAGCACTTTACCCACCGGCACATGGCCCGCGGTTACCTCGAGCAATATCAAAGAGTGCTGGCCGGGGAGGGTGACGCTAACGAAAAACGCCTTGAAGAAAATAAGCACAGCGGAAACCATGCAAACCAGCGCTAGATCCGTGCGTGCCAGCAGTTGGCCATTTCGAAATTGCGTGATACGCCGGGCGCACCGGGGGTCTCGCTTCTTACAACCTCGCCACCCCCGGAATTTCGCCGAGGCTCCTCTGGTTCGATCCGCGCTGAGCCTGGGCCGCGCAATGTTAGGGAAACACTGCCGGGCTTGTTCCGTCCCCACTTGACCAAGCCCGAAGGTAGCTCTTCACCATGCCGGCACCGGAAATTTCCGTAATTATCGCGACGCGCAACCGCGTACATTCCTTGAGGCGAGTCCTCGAAACCCTAGAGGGCGCTGAGCGTGAGGTGTCCTCCACTCTGGAGATGATCATTGCCGACAACGGCTCAACCGACGCGACACCCGCTCTGCTAGCGGAGTGGTGCCAACAGGCGCCGAAGCACCGAAAAATGCTCCACGTGCCGGATGCTGGCAAGGCACGAGCTCTCAACGCCGCTTGTCGCATAGCCCGCGGCAGTATTCTGGCGTTTACCGATGACGACGTGGAAGTGCCTACGAATTGGCTTCGTGCCGTGGCGGAGTTCGCCAACCGCTTTCCTTCGCACGCCGCAGCCACTGGCCCCGTGAAGCTTCCACCCCGGCAACGGAGCAGCGACATCACGGCGATGGTGGAATTCTACCGTACCATTCCCCTGTTTGACTTGGGTTCGCAACCACAACCCTCGAAACATCTTTACGGATGCAACATGGCTGTACGGAAGCCCGCTCTCGAAGCCGTGAGTGGGTTCGACCCCCGGCTGGGCCCTGGGGCAAGCGGGTTGCACGAGGACGGTGACTTAGCCCGGCGGCTGCGCGCCGCTGGTTTCGAGATCCTGTACTGGCCGGCAATGGAGATGTTCCACATCGTGGAGCCCGAGCGCCTAACATGGGAGTACTTTTGTCGTCTTCACCGTGCCGACGCCCGCAGCCGGTGGATTCGCGACGGTAACCTCGGCCTCGGGTACGCTCTCCGACACTGGCTCGGTGCCGCGGCGGTTTTGGGGCTTTGGACCGTGGTCGGCAATCGCTACCGGCGCATGCGGGCGCGTGGTCGTTTGCTGTCGCACACGGAGTACCTGCGGCTTTGTTGGGCTGCGCGCCGATCGAAGGTGCCGTGCGGCAAAGACGTCTGACCAGACCTCGGCGGGGCAGTCTAGTCTCGGAGTTCGATGTAATTCCGATTCTCACCCAAGCGAAAACCGAGAACCCGATTTTCCAGGAACGTGAGCAGGCGGATCCGCAACGTGTCGTGGCGCATCTTGGCCTTGCCCGGCCGCACTTCCCAATCTTTGGCAGCAATCCGCTCGCGCATCACGGCAGGGTGCGTTCCGGTAAAGCGCACGCGGCCGTGCAAACGGCCGTAATCGAACGGCTGCTCCAAGTTCGGAAAACTCTTGTCTGCCTCTTCCCGGCCACGGTGCAAGGTGAGAAAAGAGTGCGTTTTGCGAGTCATGCGTTGCGGGGGACGTACCCAGCCATAGTGAAAAATGCGACCACCCGAGTGTTTGACCTTGAGCTTCTCTCCGTTGCGGCGAAAGCCTTGGGCACTTTTCCACGATCGCACTCCAATCCCGGTGCGCACGATGCGAACCTCCCGGCGATACCAGCCGTGGGCCGCCATGTAATGATCGTAGTCGCCAAAAAAGTGTAAGTAGTCGAACAACAGTCCTTCGACCCGGCGGTCGTCGAGGTAGCGCTTCATGGCGTCCACGATGATGGGTAAATCCTCCTCGTGAACCACTTCGTCCGCCTGCAGATAAAAGGCCCAGTCGCCGGTGCAGGCATCGAGCGCAATATTGGTCTGCTGGGCATTCGTACGCCCTTGCACGAACAACTGCGGGTCCCAAACCGTCTCGATGATTTTGATTCGGGGGTCCCCGATGCTACGGAGGAGTTCCGTAGTCCCGTCGGTGGAGTCCCCAGCGGCAACGATGAACTCGTCGCAAATGGGCAGGATGGAACGGATGGATTCGACGACCGGGTAGTAGAGATCCACTGCGTTGCGTACAAAGGTAAAGCCGCTGACGCGCATGAGCTTGAACGATCGGCACTTTAAACGGATGAGTCAATGCCTTCCAGACGACGCGAAAGTTCTCCTCGTTCGCACCGATCACCTCGGTGACATGTTGCTCACATTACCGATGGCACACGTAATCCGGCGGGTGCATCCCAGTTGGCGCGTGGCCGTGTTGGCCTCTCCAGCCAATCGCGAAGCTGCCGAGCATCACCCAGATGTCGACGAGGTGCTGACAGACATCGAGGCCAAGCACTCCGGTTTTCGCGCACTGCCACCACTGGTCCGCACCCTTGCGGGGCGCTTCGACGCTGCCGTGCTGGTTCATCCCACGCCGCGATTGGCACTGGCCTTGCGCCTGGCACGAATTCCCGTTCGGGTGGGCAGCGCGTACCGAGCCTATTCCTTTTTGCTGAACCGTAGGCTCCGCCAGCACCGTCGTGGTCGTGACGTGCACGAGGCCATCCTCAACCTCGAACTCCTCGCGGGATTGGGCATCTCTCCACCGAGCGAAGTGCCGCCCCTGGACTGGGAGTTTCGCCAGGCCGAAGAGCACAGGGTAGAAGACTTGCTTCGGGCCTTTGGCCTTCTCGAGCGGCCATGGGCCGTGCTGCATCCGGGGAGTTCCGGCTCCGCGCTGAACTGGGATGCAGCAAACTATGCGGCGCTAGGGCGAAAGCTGGTGCAGTCCGGCCGGTGGGTAGTCGTTACGGGAACGGCTCGTGAAGGCGAGCTCGTTGCTGAGGTTTGTTCCCGAATCGGTGGCGGAACCGTGAACCTCTGTGGTCGCCTAAGTCTCGGGGAGCTTGCCGCGCTGGTGCGTCGAGCGCCGTTGTTCGTTGGCGGTTCCACCGGACCAACCCACCTGGCCGCCCTTCTCGGCACCCCCACCGTGGCGCTTTACGCCCCGCTGCGTTCCCAGCGCCCGGAGCGTTGGCGTCCAATTGGCCCCCGCGTCGTCACCCTCGTGCCGCCGGTAGGCCAAGTCTGCCCTCACTGCATCCGCGAGCGCTGCGCCTACTATCCCTGCATGAGCCGCGCACTAACTGCAGACCTGGTATGGCAAGCCGTGGAGGAGATCATCGCTGCCTAACCTCTGGCGCGCGAAAGCCATGCTTTCGCGGGCATCCCGCAAGGGATGCCGTAACGCCACACCACCCTGGAAGCGCAGCCGTCCTCGTCCGCAAAACTCCCCGATGCCTGTGTGGCACCCGTCCAGGCCGCGTTTATCTGCGGGCGTCCCGCCCGCCAGTGCACCCTTTTCGTTCTCAGAACGTGCCGTGCACAGTCGAGCCATGGTGGCACAAATCCTCTCGTTACATCAGTTCGTCGGATTCCGATCCAGGCTGTTGGTATGGGTTCCCTGAAGGCCAAGCGAGTGTCGCCCGCTTTCGAAGCGGTCGCCTTTTGAGTGCCAACAATGGTGTGGCCCGAAACGGGCCCGGGCGTCTTCCGCTGCTCCACAAGCTTCGTTGTGGTTGACCCGCGTTGTGAAGCGTGATAGCCGGCGAACGTTGGTGGCTTTCACGGGGCAAGCTTGGGGAAAACGCAATGCATTGGGGGCGGTTCACCCTCTGGTCGATCACTGCGTTGATGTGGCATTTGTTTTTCGCGCACTTTTGGACAACGAGAACCTTGCGCGTCGGAACGCCGCGCTTGACCCAAGGCAAAAAGACCGCCTGGCGGTGATTGCATTCCTTCATGAACTGGGCAAATGCAACGCCGGATTCCAGGCCAAGGCGGACCCCAAGTCTGGTCAGACCGCTGGGCACGTCATGGAGGCGATGGCGCTGCTACTAGATCTTCATGATGTGTGGCCGGCCGAATGGCGGGCCTTGATAGAAGAGATTTGCACCTGGTTTTCTAGTGAGGAACAGGCCGCGCAGATGCTGCTCGCCGCCATCTCGCACCATGGTCGGCCAGTTTCGCAAAGCGATTACCATGCCTCCAAAATCGATCGCGTCGCCAGGTCTCTGTGGCGGCCGCGCAACGGCTACGACCCCATGGCCGCGCTGGCTGCTGTGGCCGAGGGAGCGCGCGCTGCTTTTCCTGCAGCCTTTGCGTCTGATGTGCCGCCAATTCAAGCCACGCCTGCTTTGCAGCAGCGCTTTGCCGGCTTGGTGATGCTGGCCGACTGGATTGGCTCGGATACGCAGTTTTTCCCGTATCGCGCTTCGGTGGAAGAAGATCGGCTGGCGTTGGCGCGGCAGGCGGCAGAGCGGGCGTTGGGGGCGATCGGCTTGCGCCCACCCGCGCTACGCAGCGCCCGGTCTTTCTACGAAACCTTCGGCTTTCCACCCAGGCCCCTGCAGGCGCAGCTTGCCCAGATGGACGTCAATGAGGCGAGCCGCCTGGTACTCGTTGAATCTGACACCGGCTCCGGCAAGACCGAAGCGGCGCTAGCCTGGTTTTTGCGCCTCTACGCGGAAGGCAAAGTCGATGGGCTGTACTTTGCCTTGCCTACGCGGGTGGCGGCGCGTGAGCTCTATGCGCGCGTTGAACGCGCCATCGATGCGGCTTTCGAGCCGGAAAGCCGGCCAGGACCAGTGCTGCTGGCGGTACCAGGCTATGTGCGCGTCGATGGCGTACCTGCGTTGCCCGACCCGGCAGGAACCCTCTGGGACGAATCTCAAGACGCCTGGCGCGAACGGGTATGGTCTGCCGAGCGTCCGAAGCGCTTCCTGGCCGCGCCGATCGCCGTGGGCACCATCGACCAGGCGCTGCTGTCGGCGCTCAAGGTCAAGCATAGCCTGCTGCGCTCTGTTTGCCTGGACCGGCATTTACTCGTCGTCGACGAGGTCCACGCATCCGACCCATACATGCGCGAAGTATTGCAATCGCTGCTTGAGGGCCATGTTGCGCGTGGCGGCTGGGCCCTTCTCCTTTCGGCGACGCTTGGCGAAGCGTCGGCTGCCCGCTTCTTTGGCCGTGACGAGCTGCCATTACAGCAGGCGATCCAACGCCCGTACCCGCTTGTTCGTACGCGAGAGGGCTATTTCACGCCGTCCGCACCAGAACAGCGCCGCATCGAAGTAGAGGTTTCGCCAACTCTTTCCGACGACGAATCGTTGTTGGCGCGCCTTACCGTGGCACTCGAAGCGGGTGCGCGCGTCTTGGTCATTACGAACACGGTCCGCCGTGCCAATGAGTTGTTCCGCAAGGTTGAAGCGGCATTTGAGCGTGAGCATCCCGATCTTTTGGGCGCGCTATTTGCCCTTGGTGGCGTGCGCTGCCCACACCACGGGCGCTTCGCCCGCGAGGATCGCGAGCTTCTTGATGCACAGGTGACAAAACTGATGGGCAAGGGTTCGACCACAGCCCCCTTGCTCCTGATCGGCACGCAAACCCTGGAGCAAAGCCTGGACATCGACGCCGACTGGCTAATCACCGATCTTGCGCCGATGGATGTATTGATCCAGCGCTTTGGGCGCCTGCATCGCCATGCCCGCGGGCTACGCCCTCAAGGCTTGAATACCGCACGCGTGCTGGTGCGCGTTCCCGAGAAAGACCTGGCCGAGTATCTCAACCCACATGGTCAGATGCGAGCTCCCGCCGGCTTGGGCACCGTCTACCCTGATGGCCGAGTGCTGGCGTGCACGTTGTTGGAGCTCAAGCAGCGCTCTGAAGTGATCCTGCCCCAACAGGCTCGCGCGCTGATCGAGCGCACCACACACCCCGAGGCGCTCGATACCCTACCCGAGGTTTGGCAACGGCACGGCCACAACGTCATCGGCAAGACGCTTGGTGAAATCCGCCTGGCCTTATCGTCGACGCTTGCTGAAGCGCCTTTCGGCGAGCTGCACTATGCCGACAAAGGCGAGAAGGTCGTCACTCGCCTAGGCGATCCTACCTTTGAAATTCCGCTCGCCAAACCGCAACGCTCCTCATTTGGAGCGGCGATTGACCGCGTTCTCATCCCTATGCGGTGGCTCAACGACGCTGCATGTCCCGAGCGGATCGACGCAGAGCCCGGGCCAGATGGCTTTCACTTTGCGGTGGGTCAACAAGGTTTTCGCTACACCCGTTTTGGACTCGAAAAGGGGAACGCAGATGTATGATCTCTTGAACGAGCGGCTGATCGGTGTGCGCACGGTAGACGGCGAGACGCGTGTGAATCTGCCTGAGCTTCTGGCCGCTTTGAGCGCCGGCAAGATTGACGGTTACACGGGCCTACGCGCGCACCAGGCCGATCCTTGGCACGTGTTTCTCGTGCAGTTGGCCGCCAGCATCCAGGCACGCGATCCCACCGAAACCCTGCCCACCGATCCGCAATACTGGCGCGACGGTCTGCTCGACCTGGCCGAGGGTATGGAAAGCGCTTGGCATCTAGTGGTGGAAGATGTGGCAAAACCGGCGTGTTTGCAGCATCCGTGGGCACCTGGGGACGAAAAAGACTACAAGCTCAAAGCGACGAGGCCGGACGAGCTCGATGTGTTGGTCACCGCCAAAAACCACGACGTCAAGATGGCGCGCATGGCCCCGAACCTAGCCGAGAGCTGGCTGTACGCGCTGTTGGTCTTGCAGACGACGAGCGGCTATCTTGGAAAAGGCCACTACGGCATCGTGCGCATGAACGGCGGTCACGCCAGCCGGCCGATCGTGTCCTGGGTCAGCAGCCTTCATCCCGCGCGGCGCTTCATTGAAGAAGTGGCGATGCTGGTTGCACTGCGAGATGAGACTTGCCGGAAGTTCCAATATCTCTCCAAAGGCGTGGTGCTCACTTGGCTTGCGCGCTGGGATCGCAGCGATCATCATCATGTGTGGCCGCAGCTCGAACCGTGGTTCATCGAGGCAGCCCGCCCGATCCGTTTGCGCCGGACAGCCGATGGGGTAATCGAAGCGCTAGGAGCAATCTCCAAGGATCGGCAGATTGGCCCGAAAACCTTAGAAAACGGCGATGTAGGCGATCCCTGGATTCCGCTCAACGTCAAAGACAAGAAAAAGAGCCGTTCGGCCATGACGCTGACCAATGAAGGATTTTCACCCCAGCGAGTGACCGCGTTGTTGTTCGAAGACGGCTTCGAGCTTACCCCGTTGCAAAAACCCAGAGCTAGCCAAGGCGATGGCTGGTTCGTTGGCAGTTGTCTGGCCCGTGGCCAGGGGACGACCGAAGGCTTTCATCATTTAGAACTTCCCATCCCTGCCAAAGCGTCCCTGGCGCTGCTGAACAAGCAGCAGCGCGACACCTTGGGCCAGCTGGCGCAAAACCTGCTCAAAGACGCCAAGGATATCCAAAAAGCCTTGTTCGTCGCCCTGGTGGTGCTCACCGAGGGCGGTCCAAAGCAGGCCGATTTCGATCGCGAGGCGATCAATAAGTGGCTCGATCAGGCGCGCATCGACTTCACCCGTCGCTGGGAGGCGCTCTACTTTCCGACCCTGTGGCGCGGCACAGATGAAGACCATGAGGCTGTGCGCCGTGATTGGCAACAACAATTGGTGAACATGGCGCAAAGCATTCTTGATGGCGCCGCCGAGCGCTTGCCGTTGCCTGCTAACCGTACCTGGCGAGCCCTGGCACAAGCCTTGGACGCCTGGCGCGGGAGCCTATACAACAGCGGCTTGCCACAACCATCCGTTTCTGCCCATGAATCCACCATTGAGGAGAGCACCGCATGAATGCCACTACCGAGCACCCAACGGCTCCTGCCGAACCTGCGAAGCTGGCGCATACCATCGCTGCTTTGGCCGGCGTGGTCGGCCATGAGCGCTATCCTGCCGCCGATCGCGCGGCTCTCAAGCGCTGGGCGCCGGGGCAGCCCGTGCCCTTAGCCTTTTACCGGTTGTGGCTGCGCCACCTCGGCGAAGAACCGCCCCACGAGGCCCAGACCGAAGCGTGGATGACACTTGCCTGGGGGCTGGCAATGATGGGAAAGGATGCCCACCAACCGAGACGCCCGCTGGGGCAGGCGCTGGCCGCCGCCGATTTTGCGGAAGGCCGCCTCGAGCGGCTGCTCGCCGCGCCGGAAGAGCTGCGGATCGAGCTGTTTATGAGCGCGGTGCGTTATCTTACTGCCAAGGGCGAAGGTTTCGACTGGACCGAAGCCGCTGCTTTTTTACTCACCTTAGATGCCGACAAGCGCGAGGCGATCCACCGGCGCATTGCGCAGGGTTACTACAGCAACCTTAAACGAGGGGAGTGATGTTATGTTCATGCAAGTTCATACTCTTACAAGTTACCCAGCGAGCCTGCTCAACCGTGACGACGCGGGACTGGCCAAACGCATCCCTTTTGGCAACGCAATTCGGTTACGGGTCTCATCGCAGTGTCTGAAGCGGCACTGGCGGGAAGACCTGACCGAGCGCTTGCGCGATCTCCCGGACGGGGTACGCAGCCGGTCATTTTTCACCCGGAGCGTACTGCCACGGGTCGTAGCCGCAGGTGTGGCGGAACAGGTGGCAAAAAAACTAGTCGAAGATCTGGCCAAAAGCGTGATTCAGGGCGGGGTCAAAGACGAGGGCGACCTTGCCCAACCGGTGCTCTTTGGTCTTCGCGAGGCTGATTACTTTGCCGAAATGGTCGTTCAAGCCAGTCGCAAGGCTGACCCGGTAAAGGCGCTCGCTGAACGACTGAAAACCAAGCAAGAAAAACATAACCTAAAGGCACTTTCCAAATCGGCTGCAGGGCTCACCGCAGCCCTTTTCGGCCGAATGGTCACCTCCGATTTACTTGCGCGCGTGGACGCACCCGTACATGTGGCGCACGCCTTTACCGTGCATGCAGCCAGCACCGAGATGGACTATTTCACCGTCGTTGATGACCTCAATCGCGACGAGGAAACGGGCGCGGCGCACGCGAACCAAACCGAACTCGGGGCGGGCGTGTATTACGGCTACGTAGTGGTAGACGTCCCGCTCCTAGTGTCCAATCTAACCGGAGTCGAGCCGAAAAACTGGAAAACCCAGGACGCGACCCTCGCGCGGCGCGTGCTTCAAGCTCTGATCGAGAGCATTGTGCGGCAGAGCCCAGGAGCGAAGAAAGGTAGCACCGCGCCATATGCTTGGGCCGATGTGTTGCTCCTTGAGGTCGATCGGACCCAGCCGCGAACGCTCGCGAACGCCTTCCTCGAAGCCGTCCCGGCAAGAGCCGGTGACTTGCGGGTAGAAGCCGCGCGACGCATGATCGCCTATCTCCACCGACTGGATCAAATGCACGGCGCAAACGGAAGGCGCTGGCTTTCGACCACTTTACCACTGGAAGTGAGCCAGGAAATGGAAATCGGCCCTGTTCCGGCGGTCATCGCCAACGCCCTCGACTCCATTTGGACCTGACGCGATGGACTGTCTCCTTTTGCGCTTCGACGCGCCCCTAATGAGTTTCGGCGCCGTGGTCGTCGATGAAAACAACCCAACTTGGCACTTCCCTAGCCGGTCGATGCTCACAGGTTTGCTTGGCAACGCATTAGGTTGGGACCACCGCGATTCAGACCGTCTGCAGGCGCTCCAGTCGCGTCTCCGCTTTGCAGCCCGGTGGGACGCCGAACCACAGTTGCTCACCGACTATCAGACCGTCGACCTTGGTCTGGATTTCATGAGAGATACGGGCTGGACCACCCGCGGCCGGCGTGAAGACCGTAAGGGCGGCGACGCGGCCACGCTCACACACCAGCGCTGGCGCGAGTATTGGGCAAACGGAGTGGCTACTGTTGCCCTTGCCGTGACAGGATCGGACGAACCTTCACTAGCTCGGCTTGAAGAGGCGCTGCGGTTCCCTGCCCGTCCGCTATTCATCGGTCGCAAACCTTGCCTGCCTTCGGCGCCGATCCTCATTGGTCGGCGCCAAGCGGCAGGATTGAAAGCAGCTCTCGGGGCCGAGCCACTGGCAGAGATTGGCCCACGTCGCCGCCCGCAACGGATTCCAGCCCTTTGGCCGATCGAAGAGGGGGCAGGAGCCCAATCGGAGGAGCGGTTCGACCGCCGCGATTGGGGCAACAACATCCACATTGGTTCTGAACGCTACGCAGTTGGCATTCTGGAGGTAACGTCGTGAGTAGCCTTTATCTCGTGCGCATCCCGTTCGATCCCGTGCGCCTGTTGGGATTCGCCTTTGCGAACGGCATTACCCACGAAGATGAAACCTTTGGCTACACGCTGCATGCCTGGCTTGTTGCCCTATTCGGCGACAAGGCCCCCAAACCCTTTCGCTATTTCGAGCACCGCAGAGAGTTATTAGCTTATGCAGCTCATTCTGCCGCCGACCTACTCGAGCATGCACAGGCTTTTGCTTCGCCTCCTGCCTGGAGTGCGCTTGAGGCTGAAGGCGTGATGAGCAAACCCATGCCAACGAGCTGGCGAGCTGGTCAGCGCCTACACCTGGAAGTGCTCACTTGCCCGGTCTCGCGCAAGGAGGGCGAGGAAAAAGATGTCTATCTGCGGACGCTCGATCGTCTGGGCGATAAGGCGCCGGCGCGGGCAGAAGTCTATCGTGCTTGGTTTACCAGGCAGTGGAGGGGCTGTGTGCGCTTCGAGCACGTGGAGCTGCTCGGCATGCGCGCCAGAAGCCGCCTGTTACGCCGCGCTCGCAATGGTGCGAACCGGCTGCGCATGGTGGAACGGCCCCAGGCACTGTTTGCTGCCGATGTCGAGATCGCTGACGCTCACCACTTCGGTGCGGCACTCCGTCGTGGCATTGGAAGGCATCGTACCTTTGGGTTCGGCATGGTACTCGTGGGCCCACCCCGATGAGCAAGAATCCGGGTCTTCTCCCTGGTCGGCTGGGACTAGCCGCCTCGCGCATTCCACATGCAGATCGTCACGGGCTGCTGTGGCTCGAGTACGGTAGGCTTTCCGTAGAAGACGGCACTTTGCGTTTCGTTGCCGCCCAGAGTGAATTCTTGGACGCTGGCGACTATGCGATCCCGTATCAGGCGGTGTCCATGATTTTGCTTGGCCCAGGCACCAGCCTGACCCATGACGTCCTTCGACTGTGCGCACGCCACGGTGTACTGATTGCCGCGGTAGGTGAAGGAGGGGTGAAAAGTTACACAGCACCACCAATGGGACAAGGCCGATCTGACGTTGCCCGCGCCCATGCTGAGAAGTGGGCCGATCCGAAGGGTCGCTTGGATACCGCTAGGCGCTTGTATGCGTGGCGGTTCGGTCGGGTGCTGCCGCACCGTGATATTGAAACGTTGCGAGGGATCGAGGGCGTGCGGATCAAGGAAAGCTACAAATTGGTGGCCCAGCGTTTCGGCATTGACTGGAAAGGTCGACGGTACGACCGCGACAATCCCACAGCGGCAGATCTACCGAACCAAGCCATCAACCACGCCGCTACCTTTGTCGAGGCGGCGGCGGACATTGCGGTTGCAGCCGTGGGCGCGTTACCACCACTTGGTTTCATCCACGAACATTCGAGCAACGCTTTCACGCTCGACATCGCTGATCTTTACCGCGTCGACCTGACTTTACCTTTGGCCTTTGGCGCAGTGCGAGCGTACCTCGACAGAGAAGCAAATAACCTTGAACGGGAGGTTCGCCGGCGTGCGGGCAAGCTGTTCCGACAGGAAAAACTTATTCCAAAAATGATCGACCGCATAAAGGAGCTCTTCGATGTCGATGACCGTGGTGGTGACCCGTAATGTGTCGGCTCGTGTGCGAGGCTTCTTAGCCTCCGCAATGCTCGAAGTGGCTCCCGGTGTTTACACAGCACCACGCATCTCACCTGCTGTGCGGGAGCGCGTGTGGGCGGTCTTAAGCGACTGGTTCCCCAACGAGGACGAAGCCTCCATTGTTATGGTCTACCAACAGCGTGATTTAGCCGGCGGGCAAGCCGTCTTGACATTGGGTAGCCCACCTATTGATTTTGTAGAGGTCGACGGCCTCGTCCTTGCACGCCGGAACCCCAGCTGCACGGAGCGTTGATCTTTAAAAACTGTTTTTGTCGTTTTTACGGATAGTTGCACACAAGAGTCTCCCCCGCGCACGCGGGGATCGACCATGGGCAGGCGGTGGGCCCGGTTGTTTTGTTGCGTCTCCCCCGCGCACGCGGGGATCGACCCCACATCGGCCATCGCCGGTGGCACGAGCGTGTGTCTCCCCCGCGCACGCGGGGATCGACCTTCTGGGTGACTCGGTTGGACGTGTCTGGTGATGTCTCCCCCGCGCACGCGGGGATCGAC